>JAJRXW010000128.1 GCA_024276095.1 Gammaproteobacteria bacterium | reverse complement strand
TTCAGCTCCCATCCACGCAGCCAGGATCGCAGCGCCGATATTGAAAGGCTGGCGGGCGCCAGCGGCTGGTGGACAGAAGGCGAGGTGACGCCGCTGCCCGGGTTTGTCGGCGCGCTGTCCGGGCCGACTGAACCGGACTAGTTGAACCGGACTGGTTGAACCGGACTGGCTGAAGCTGACTGGCCGAACCGGACTTGGCCGGGCGTGGATCTGCCGGTCGCTCCTGCATGATGGAACCGGGAACCACGGCAAGGATCGCAGCCAGTGAGTCTGTTGTATTCATGAAGTCAAATCGTAACTTGCAGGCTGCCGAATGATGATAATGTCATGGCTATGAATGACGAAAGAATATGCCGGTACCCCGGACGCCGCTGCGGCTCCTGCACCGTAACCGGTTTGCTGGTCGGTATGGTGATGGTGCTTGCGGCTTGCTCAAGGCCGGTACAGACTGATCCGGCGCCCGCCGAATTCATCCCCGATGCAGACTACCATGTCCTGATGGCCGAGATTTCCCTGGTGCGCAGGGAATACCTGGCCGCAGCCCGGGAGTTTCTCGCTGCAACCGGCATGAGCGACGATCCGGCGCTGGCGCAGCGGGCCACCGAAAATGCACTTGAATACGGGCTGGACGGCTATGCCTATCAGAACGCACAGCGATGGATTGCCCTGGACCCGGAAAGCACCGATGCCCACTATGCATTGACGGTACTGTCGCTGCGCCGCGGTGACCGGGAGGCGGCATTCGATCATTTGCTGGCCGCTCTTGGCCCGCCCGCCGGGCGCAGTGACGATGAATACCAGGCCATGGCCGCCGCATTCAGCCAGGAGACGGACGTGATCGGCGTGACGATGCTGTTCGCCCGGGTGGCGGCCCAAAGCCCGCCGTCGGAAATGCTGAATCTCATCCTCGCTTCGGCGGCACTGCGTTCCGGTCAATACGACCTGGCGCTGGAATCGGCATGGTCCGCGGGTGTCGGCGGTGAGCGGGCGGTGCAGGTCGAAATACTGATCGCCCGGTCCATGCTGGCGGCCGGCGATACCCAAACGGCGCTGGACCTGATGGCCGAACTGGCCGAACGAAACCCGGTATTGCCGGTCCGGCTCGAATACGTCCGGTTGCTGGCGACGGCCGGGCGTGCTGATTTTGCCGGCATCGAACTGGAGCGGCTGGCCCGGATGTTCCGCGGACGAAGCGAAGTGGTACTGACCCGCGCATTGATCAACCTGAATTCAGGCGAGCTGGTTGCCGCCCGGCGGGATTTCAGCGCGCTCCTCAAGGCCGGCCATAATATATATGAGTGCCTCTATTACCTGGGACAGATCGAGGTGGAAAACGGTAACGACAAAGAAGCGATTCGATACTTCAGCCGTGTCGGGGCGGGCGTGTACCTGCTGCCTGCGCTGGTTCAGGTCGCCCTGGCGGAAAGCCGGCTGGGCGATACCCAGGCGGGCCTGTTACGTCTTGATCAGTTTTCCAAAGACCATCCCCGGCTGGCATTCAACCTGCTGGAAACCCGGGGGCAGCTGTTGTTGATGGCCGAACGTTACGAGGAAGCACTGCAGGCCTACGACGATGCGCTGGTCTACAAGCCCTATTCGTTGAGTACGCGGATCAGCAAGGCCACTGCTCTTGAATATGCGGGCCGCCTGGACGAGGCGATTGCGCTGCTGCGCGATACCAGGGCCATTGCCCCTGCCAACGGGATCGTGCTCAACGCGCTGGGCTACGTGCTGACCAACCGCACGAGACGCCACCGGGATGCCTACCGCTACATCCGGACGGCTTACGAGCTGGCGCCTTATAATCCTGCCATCATGGACAGCATGGCCTGGGTACTGTTCAAACGGGGTGAGCCAGAGCGGTCACGATTTTTACTCGAGCAGGCCTTTTTACTGCTGCCGGACCCGGAAATCGCGGCGCATCTGGGCGAGGTCATGTGGTCTTTGGGTGAGCACGATGCAGCGCGCGAGATCTGGGCGCAGTCCCTGCAGACCAACCCCGATAGCCGGCCGCTCAAGCAAACCATGGGCAGGTACGTCAATTGAATCGATTCGCCTGGTTGCTGCTGGTGATGGTGCTTTCCGGCTGTGTCCTGCAAAGGCCGGAGCCGGTTGCCACGACACCCGGCGCCGCAGTGCAATGGGATGCCCGGCGTGACCGGCTGCTGGCGCTGCAGTCCTGGCAGGCCAGGGGACGTATTGCGGCCAGGTCGGATACAGGCGGCGGGCAGGGTGCCATGGACTGGCGTCAGTCACGATCCAGTTCGCATATCGAACTGCGTGGCCCTTTTGGCGCAGGGGCCTTCGAGATCGATCTCGAACCGGATTCGCTCACCGTGACCGACAGGCATGGCGCCGTCACGGCCGCGTTCTCCGGTCCCGATGCAGCGGAGCAGTTTTTGCAGGCCCGCCTCGGCTGGTCCTTTCCCGCCCGCAGTACGCGCTACTGGATGCTGGGACTGCTCGATCCCGGTTATGCAGGCGAAGAGCTGTTCGATGCCACCGGCTCACTGGTCGGCCTGGAGCAAAACGGCTGGACGCTTTCCTATGATGGCTTCGCCCGGTACGGTGATTACTGGATGCCCCGAAAACTGGTCATGCAGACCGATAAGGCGCGCGTCCGGGTCATTATCGATGAATGGATGCTGCACTGAATATGTCATGGTTCGTTTGACACTCATGAACCGCCAACCGACAATATCGCTGCGCTTGTTGTTATTCATTGGGGTGTAGCCAAGTGGTAAGGCAGCGGGTTTTGATCCCGTCACGCGCAGGTTCGAATCCTGCCACCCCAGCCATTTCTGATCTCGGACAGCGGAAAAAACTGTGAATGCCGATTCCCAACTTGTTCTTCCGAACATGGCCATTTTTTCCGGGAATGCCAACCCGGGGCTCGCCAGAAAAATAGCCCGCCATCTCACCCTGCCGCTGAACAAGATACAGGTAGGGACTTTCAGCGATGGCGAAATCAATGTCGAGATTCTTGAAAACATCCGCGGCCGGGATGTTTTCATCGTGCAATCCACGTGTCCGCCGGTCAACGACAACCTGATGGAACTGCTGGTAGTTGCCGATGCCTGCAAGCGGGCCTCGGTCAGCAAGATTACCGCAGTCATCCCCTATTTCGGTTATGCGCGCCAGGATCGCCGCCCGCGAGCGGCCCGGGTGCCGATTACCGCGCGCCTGGTGGCCGGCATGATCGATGTTTCCGGCATCGACCGCGTGCTGACCGTGGATCTGCACGCCGACCAGATTCAGGGCTTTTTCAATATGCCGGTAGACAACGTCTATGCATCCCCGGTGCTGCTGGGCGATTTGTGGCGGCAAAAGTACGATGACATGGTGGTCGTTTCTCCGGATGTCGGCGGTGTGGTCAGGGCCCGGGCGCTGGCCAAGCGCATGGACGATGCGGATCTGGCCATCATCGACAAACGGCGCCCGCGGCCCAATGAATCCCAGGTAATGAATATCATCGGCGAGGTCGAGGGCAAGACCTGCGTGCTGATCGACGACATGGTCGATACGGCGGGCACGCTGTGCCAGGCTGCCGGTGCGCTGAAAGAACACGGTGCGACCCGGGTGGTGGCGTATATCACCCATCCGGTGTTGTCGGGTCCGGCGGTCGAGCGGATTCACGGTTCCGATATCGACGAAATCGTCGTCACCGATACCATTCCGCTGTCGTCCGGGGCCGTCGCCACCGGGAAGATCCGCCAGCTCAGCGTGGCGGAACTGCTGGCCGAGACCATGCGCCGCATCAGCCTGAACGAGTCCGTGAGCTCGATGTATCTGGACTAGTTCCCCGGCAAGATGCAGGCGACAGGCGCGCAGACCGGGGGCGGTACGCCCTTCCGGGACACGCGGGCAATCGGGGAACGGCGGTATGTGACAGGTACTGGCCAGCCGGCTACAGTCCCGGAAGGGCGTACCGCCCCCGGTCTGCGCGCCTGTCGCCTGCATCTTGCCGGACTATGGCAGGGTGATCGGTCGCGGCCGCAAGCCCCTGGATTCCCGGTTTATCGACCCGCCTGGCCAAATGCGGTATCATCGCCGCCCTTTTTGAAGGCGCTCGGAACCGGGTCGCGCGGTTCGGCGCCTCTTTTGTTATCAGGAGGCCAGACATGGCAATAGAATACGACCTGATTGCGGAAATCCGGGAAGACACAGGGAAAGGTGCGAGCCGCCGCCTGCGTCGGAAAGGAAAAGTTCCGGCAGTCATATACGGTGCAGGCAGGCCCCCCCGGGCGCTGTCTTTCGAGCACAACAAGCTGCAAAAGCAGATGGAGCAGGAGTCCTTTTTCTCCAGCGTCCTGATGGTAAAAGTCGGCAATAAATCACAGCAGGTCATTCTGAAAGACGTGCAGGTACACCCGGCAAAGCGGCGGATCACCCACCTGGATCTGCAGCGAATCCTTGCGGATGAGAAGATCCGCATGAACGTGCCGATTCACCTGCTCAACGCGGAAACAGCCGTAGGCGTCAAGGAAGGCGGTGGTTCCGTATCGCACCTGATGACGGAAGTCGAGATCAGCTGTCTGCCGAAAGACCTGCCGGAATACCTTGAGCTGGATATCGCCGAGCTGCCGCTGGACGGGATGCTGAAACTTTCGGACATTCCGGTTCCCGAAGGCGTGGAGATTCCCGAACTGGCGCTGGGTCCGGATCAGGATCGCGGCGTGGTTTCGATTCACCACATCAAGGTGGTTGCTGAAGTCGAGGAAGGCGAAGAAGTTGAAGAGGGCGAAGAAGGTGAGACGCCTGAAGATTCGGCGCCCGATGAGGAGAAGCCTGAAGATTAGACTTTTTCCGGCAATGCCAGCGAAAAGCCGTGCACCAGCACGGCTTTTTTTTGACGTTCATGGATGGCCGGGAACGATTCTATATACTGAACCTATGTCGCAACGACCGAAAATCATTATCGGACTCGGTAACCCGGGCCCCGAGCATGCCATGGATCGCCACAATGCCGGCTTCTGGTTCGTGGACCAGATTGCGGCGGCGGCAGGCGTGGCTTTTCGGGGCGAGCAGAAGCTGCTGGGGGAAATCTGCCAGGTGTCGGTTCAGGCGCATAATGTGCGGCTGGTGAAGCCGACCACTTTCATGAACCTCAGCGGACAGTGCATGCGCCGGGTGATCGACTACTACAAACTCTCGCCGGAGAATGTGCTGGTGGTTCACGATGAACTGGATCTTCCCCCCGGCACCGCCCGGCTGAAGTCCGGCGGAGGGCACGGGGGAAACAATGGCCTGCGCGACATCATTTCGCATTGCGGCCGGGATTTTCTGCGGCTGCGCATCGGCGTGGGGCATCCGGGTAACAGGAACAAGGTGTCCGGCTATTTGCTGCGCCCGCCGCCTGCCGGTGAGCGCAGCGAGATTCTGGCAGCGCTGGATGAGGCGCACCGGGTGCTGAATACGCTGTTTTCCGATGGTCTGGAGCGGGCAATGACGCGCTTGCATACCGCAACGCCGGAGAAGGCCGCAGCGCCTCGTGAAGAAAACCCGGCCAACAAGAACCCACGCAAGGAATAATTCAGCAACATGGCCATTCGATGCGGGATCGTGGGGCTGCCCAATGTCGGCAAGTCCACACTTTTTAATGCGCTGACTGCGGCAGGGATCTCCGCGGAGAATTATCCTTTCTGCACCATCGATCCCAATATCGGTGTTGTCGAGGTGCCTGACCTGAGGCTGAATGAGCTCGCTGCAATCGTCAAACCCGAGAAAGTGCTGCCGACCACCATGGAGTTTGTCGATATCGCCGGACTGGTTGCGGGCGCTTCCAAGGGTGAGGGACTGGGCAACCGTTTCCTGGCCAACATACGCGAAACTCATTCCATCGCGCACGTCGTGCGCTGTTTCGAGGATCCCGATGTGACCCATGTCGCCGGCAATATTGACCCGGTGAGCGATATAGAAGTCATCAGCACCGAGCTGATTCTTGCCGACCTGGAATCGGTCGAGCGCGCACTGCAAAAAGCGGAAAAGCAGGCAAAAGCCGCACGCAAGGAAGATATCAGGTGGCGGGATACGCTTGCTGCGCTTTCGGGGCATCTTGATGCCGGCAAGCCGGCAAGAACTTTCGAGGTCTCTGATCCTGATGAAAAAAACTTCAGGGAACTGTTCCTGCTGACGCGCAAGCCCGTCATGTACGTTGCCAATGTTGATGAGGATGGTCTGACCGGCAATCCACAGGTTGACAGGGTTCGTGGGCTGGCAGCCGAAGACGGTGCAGAAGTAGTGGTCATCTGCGCAGCCATGGAAGCGGAGATCGCGCAGCTCGATGATGAAGACAAACAGGTATTTCTGGAAGACCTCGGGCTCGGCGAGCCGGGGTTGAATCGCGTCATCAGGGCCGGATACGATCTGCTGGGTTTGCAGACATTTTTTACCGCCGGCCCGAAGGAAGTCCGGGCATGGACCTGCCGGATCGGTGCCACCGCACCGGAAGCCGCCGGTGAGATTCACACGGATTTCCAACGGGGATTCATCCGTGCCGAGGTGATTTCCTTTGAAGACTATATTGCCGGAAACGGCGAGCAGGGCGCGCGGGATGCCGGCCGTTTACGGCTGGAAGGCAAGGAATATATAGTGCAGGAGGGGGATGTCATGCACTTCAGGTTCAATGTCTAGGCTACTGCTCAGGCGGATGTCCAGGGCCGGATACTTCGGTCCCGGCCCCTGCGCACCTTGACACGCAGAGAGCCGGGACAGAAAATGCCGTCCCCTACGAAATGGTGATGTAGCTCAGCTGGTTAGAGCGCGGCACTCATAATGCTGAGGTCGGTGGTTCAAGTCCACCCATCACCACCATAAAACTATTTAGAAACAATAGGTTAACGGTGGCTGGTAGCAGGCGGCTTATTGCACTGTGGAAGAATTGTGGAAGTTTTCCCCACAATCTTCAACACAGGCTCATGCCGCATCGCTACCACTTGCTCAGCGATTTGCAGCAACCGGGTAATGTCTGGCGCGATATACCGCCGGGTTACCTTTCCGCTGGTGTGTCCCAGGAACAGTCCCACATCTGCTTCTAATACGTCTGCCGCCGCAAGGCGTGTGGCAAAAGTATGTCGCAAATCATGAACCCGTACATCGGGGAGTTTAGCGGCTATTCTCGATTGCCTCCATGCCCTTCCGTAGAAGGTTTTTACCGGGCTGCCGTTACGAGTAAACACAAACTCCTGATGCTTTCCCCGTTGTTCCTCTATGACGGACCATGCAACTTAGTTACAGATGATCAGCCGATTCCCAGTCGTATTGCCTGTTTTGTGGAACTCTGGAGGGATCAGGAAAGCATGCTGGCCCTGGATCTGCCACGACCATCTTAAAGCCGTAACTTCACCACGCCTGCATCCTGTGTTCACCGCAAAGAGTGTCATCCGAGCAAGATAATCAGGTAAGGCCTTTTGAAGCCGCTGCTGCTCTTCCCATGTGATCGCCCGCTCATTACCCTGGTGATTTTGGGTTCCAAGTCGGGGGATTAGTGGGACAGCAGTCAGCCACGGTTGGCCATTTTCATGAAACCATCTTGTGGCTGCCGCCTTTAGCACTTGTCTGACCGGAGCTAGGTCCCGGTTAATTGTGCTGTTGGCAATGCCGCTGTTCAGTCGATGTTCCACAAAAGCCTGCAACTTACCGTAGTGAATTTCACCCAGTTCAAGGTGGCCGATATACGGCAGTACCGTACGGAGTCCTTGATCATCACGGACAATAGAACGTTTTTTTGTATTTTCGAGGAGATATCTGGCTGCTGCTTTATTAAAGCTGCGGCGTGGACGGTCCCCGTACATTTCCGTTCGACGTATCTCATTGAGGCGATAAACTAGGTATTTTCTCGCCTCGTCAAGATTACTTGTGCCCGTGCTTTCTCGTAGGCGTTTTCCGTTGATCTGCTTTTCGATCCACCAATATTGGCCTCGTTTCCGAAGCCCAACTTCTCTTCTTCCCATGACGTCCTCCTTGTCGGCGGACGTCCGTTGGCAGCCTTATGATGATCTACCCATTCGTCCAGTTCAAGTCTGTCAAAAGCTATACCCTGCCTAGAGATCGGAATTACAGTCAGGTAAGGGCGTGCTTGACGGTCAAACAGATATACACTCATGCCCAGGTATCGGGCTGCCTCGTTACGTCTGTATAACCGCGCTAGCATCTTTCTTTCCCACTAACGGTGCTTGGAGGTCAGTTCGTAGAGTTGCTAAGAACCTCAAAATTAGTACGTCGCTTGTCATCGACTTTCCCGTTAACGGACATTCTTGGGAATGTCCGCTGGCTACTGAAAATCTAACTGGGCGCAACTTTGCGGCAACATGATTTGGAAGTCGCTGAAAAACCCATGTGCGCCAGGTCAGAGTTTCTTGCCGGAAATGGCATTCTTGGCGGACCGCTGGGTCTTTGCCTGAGGTGGCGGAGTCCGGATCAGGATCGGCCGGAAAAGGTGGCAAATCTCAGCTGCCGCTCCACAGATGCCGCTGAAACGTTGACATGCGTGGTATATGGGTTACTATTCAGGTAATTAGATAAAACCCTAAATAGTTAATGAATCAGAGAGTATTCAAAGCCCTGGCAGACCCAACCCGCAGAGCCATCCTCAAGCGATTGCGGTCGGGGTCCTGTACTGCCGGTGAGCTGGGTACGCTGTTTCCGATTCGGGGGGCGTCGCTTTCCTATCATTTCAATATTCTGAAGGGTGCTGAGTTGGTGCGCACGGAACGGCGAGGCATGCACATTGTGTATTCGCTCAATACGACGGTGATGGAAGAGGTGGCCACCGTATTGATGGAGATGTTCGGACAATCAACAGACGAAGGAGAATCCTGATATGAAAAAGAACCTTCCAGATCTGATCAGCCTGATGCTTTTGGCTGTGGTCTTCGGGACTGCCTTCTGGCTCTATCCTGATGTTCCCCATCACGTGCCATCGCACTGGAATGCCCAGGGAGAGGTCGATGGGTACTTGTCGAAGCCGTGGGGCGTCTTTTTGTTGCCTTTGATCACGCTCGGAACATTCGGAGTGATGTGGATCGTGCCACTCATCTCACCACAGGGTTTTCGCATGGAAAAGTTTGGCCTTGTGGTGGCACTGTTGAGGTTAGTGATCACTAGGACCCTATTCTTCGCGAAAACTCGGATCACACACTGTCACGGCGCGAACTGTTCGTAATGATGATATAGGCAGGTTTGGCGTGGAATACGGAGACAGGCAGGTTAGGCGAATCTGGGTGCAGTTTGCGTGCAGAAAAGCAGACCACAAGAGACAATGTAGGATAAGGTAGGCAATTAGAAATTCGCACGCAAATGCATATAACATACTGATTATTAGTAGTTTCTTATTGTCTCTCGTTGTCTGTCGAAAGATCGAAAATGGTGGAGGCGGCGGGAATCGAACCCGAGTCTGAAAATCCACTGCTATCAGATCAAGTCGGGACTAACTCAGGTCAATGCATTTTGATTACATACGCCGGGAATTGATCCAACGCCGGCCTTTCATGCCCTTACCCAAGTCACTGAGGAACCAGTGTCAGGAGTGTAGTAATCTGCTATATGGGCAAGTACTTCTGTGTTTCAGAAAATCAAGATCGATGATGTGTCAATGGCCATCATCACATTGGTTGTAGCACTGGCTGCTATAAGAGAAAATGTAGCTGGAGGGACAATCACATGAAGCTAATAGAGAATGTTTTATTACCCCTGATGTTGATGTTCTCAGCACACAATGTACTTGCCTTCGATAGCAATGTGCCTATTGATAACGCAGCACGAAGAGGGGATCCTGTGACTGTCACGCGCTTGTTGGAACAAGGAGCAGATGTTGATCAGCCGAACAAGGCTGGTTATGTTGCTCTCACTGGTGCATCCGGGAAATGTACAGCGTCACATTTGAACGTATTAGAAATACTAATCAAGCATGGTGCGGATGTTAACAGGCAGGCGCCAGATGGAGGAACAGCTATCAATAATGCTGCTTGGTGGGGATGTGAAAAAAATGTGCAGTTATTAATCTAATCAGGCGCTGATGTAAACAAGGTAAAACTTAATGGCTGGTCGCCTTTGGTCTCTGCTGCGAGCGGTGGTTATGCGGCAATAGTGCAGCAATTGCTGAAAGCAAATGCGGATCCAAACCATCAAACTGCGAACAGTGGGATGACGGCGCTGCATTATGCGTCGCTAAATGGCCACAATAACGTCGTTGTTATTTTGCTCAAATATGGGGCACGACCAGACCTTTTGAACAGTCTTGGAGAGACTTTTGTGGATATGCGAACCAGAACACCGATGTGAGGAAATCAGATTATTGGGCGTGTTCGTAAGCCATATAATAACTAGGCGAATTTTCCGCTTCGCTCAAGGATTGTGTTTCTGTCAAGCGGTATATTCTTCAGAAAAGTACTTCAATCATGGGAAAAATGAAAAAATTCTTGAAAATTTCGTTAGCTGTATTAATTGGTGCGGCCCTGCTTTCCTTGTTGGCATATTTTGATTTCTACACTGCACCACGCGACACAGAAGTTGATACTTTAAGACAAAGTTGGACATTTGCTGCGTTTATGATTTTGGAAACAGCATACTTTGTTCCGCAGATCGCACTGGCGGCTATCATAACCTATTTGGCAGGAAATATTATTGCGCCGGCAGTAGTTTTGTATCTTATTTCACTAGGATTTGTCTATGGTGAGCTTACAGTCGCAGGGTCAGTTGTAGAGTCAGCAATTACCCTTGCGGCAATAAAGGCGCTCCCCGCTTTTGTTTTCTATATTGTATTTTGTTTTCCTTACTAAAATATATACCGAAGAAAAATAAGGATTTATTATTGGAGAAAGGGAATAAAGGCGAGAATATTACTTTATTATCCCACTCTTGATGAATGGCGGACTTTCCGGGGAAATAAGGCCATAAGCTAACATCGGCACTTTTTTCCAGACTGCGTGAAAACTTTGCAGCAGATATAGCTACATTTTCCATCTGAGGGGCGTTGGATGAGTGGTTTTATCAAAGGGGAAGATCGCAATCAAACCGCTTTGTTCCCGGAACGCCTTGACAATTATTTTTCGGAAGATAGTTCGGTTCGCGTCATCGATGTCTTTATTGATAATCTGGATATCGGGTTTTACCCCTGTATAAGATGGAGAGAGCATGAATAAAGCTAACAGTAACTGGATGAGGTTGTTGGTTGGCGTTGCTGTGTTTTTGGCTCTCGTGTCTGCCTATGCGATCGGCAACTTTGTCAGAGTTAGCCTGCCTAAAGGAGTCTCAATAGAGTTACCGAAAAATTGGGTAGTCATATCCAAGGATCAGCGTATCACCCTAGATACTATGGTCGAATCAGGCTTGGATTTAGCAGGAATAGGTCAAGAAGATTCCGATTTTCTGTTTGCTGCTAATTACTACAAAAACGGCAATACAGTAGGAATTATCAATAACCGCTATTACCCAAATCTAGATTTGACGCAAGATGACGCACGTCAGCTATCACAACAGGATATAAATGAACTGGATGCCGCATTAAGGGAAAATGTACCCAAGTACTTGAAAGCTGTTGGTGTATCAGTCTTGTCTTGGGAAGGAACAAAGAGAAGTACTATTAATGGAATAGCGGTTTTTGTCACGGAGTACCGTCGAAAGTCACTAAAAGGCACCGGAGCGTTTCGAGTTCGTCTAGTAAGGGTTGCGTATTCCGGCGAAGTTGAACACTGATTCCGGACGAACGTGAACACCGGATTTCTCAACGCATCATGTGATGTGTTTTTAACTCAAGTGTTCACCATCGGTCAACTGGCCGTGTTTTTTACGCATGGACTCGCCCTT
>JAJRXW010000127.1 GCA_024276095.1 Gammaproteobacteria bacterium | reverse complement strand
GACAGGATAACCGCGCGCTCGATCACATTTTTGAGCTCACGAATGTTGCCCGGCCAGTCGTAGCTGCGCAGTGCGTCGGCCTGCTTTTGCGTAAAGGCGGGTACAGGCCTGCCGAAATCGCGACAGACATATTCGAGAAAATGAACTGCCAGTTGCAGTACATCGTCACCGCGTTTTCGCAGTGGCGGAACGTGGACCGGAAAAACACCCAGCCGATAGTAGAGATCCTCGCGGAAGTCCCCGGCTTCGACGGCTTTCTCCAGATCCTTGTTGGTCGCGGCGATAACCCTGACATCGACGCTGCGGGTCGTATCATCGCCGACCGGTTCGAACTCTTTTTCCTGAAGTACGCGCAGTAACTTGCCCTGCAGCGAGATCGGGATTTCGCCGACTTCGTCGAGAAATATCGTGCCGCCATCGGCCAGTTGGAAACGGCCGACCCGGTCGCGATGAGCGCCCGTGAATGCACCGCGCACATGGCCGAAGAACTCGCTTTCGAACAGCTCGTCCGGTATCGATGCACAATTGACTTTCACCAGCGGGCAGTTGGCGCGACTGCTGCGGGCATGGATCGCGTGCGCGACCAGTTCCTTTCCGGTACCCGTTTCGCCAATGATCAGAACGCTGGCGGGCGTATCGGCCACCGCTTCGATACGCGCCAGCGTGGCGGTCAGGGCGGGGCTCTCGCCCACAATTCGGCCGAAGTTCATGGATACATCGATTTCTTCGCGCAGGTAATCGCGCTCTCTTTCCAGTTCCTCCTTGAGCCTGCCGATTTCTTCGTAGGCCTCGCGCAGTTTGGCCTCGGCGCGATTACGTTCGGTGACATCCTTGCTGGCGACCAGCAGCCGTATGACACCGGCCCGGTCATCGCGCTCGACTCGCGTGGACATCAGAACATCGATGACTTCGCCGGTCTTGGTCACCATTTGCCGTGCAACGTTTTTCCGGTCACCGAGCTCCGAGATGTCCTTGATGCCCTCACCGACGACTTCGCCCTGCGATGCCGTAGTCAGAAAGTCCAGCGCCGGCCTGCCAATCACCTCTTCCTTGCGATAGCCGAGTTTTTCCAGCCAGTGATCGGTCACGGCGGTAATGCGGCCATCGGCATCGATGGTGTGCAGCATTGCCGGCGTTTCCTGGTAGAGGGTGCGATAGCGCCGCTCCAGGCGGGCGCGATCGGAGGGCTCCGTGAACACCGACAATGAATGCAGGAACTGTCCGTTCTCATCGTGTTCAACAATGGTGGTGGCGAGCAGTTCGACCCGTTCGCCGTTTTTGGCAATAAAGTCCACCGGCACGTTATCGAGGCGGCCGGTGCGGCGAAATTGCGGCAGGTGCTCCTGGCGAATGCGGGTGGCTGTTTCCGGGGTCGCAATATCGGTTGCTGTTTTCCCGGCGATTTCATCGCGGCTGTAGCCAATGCGATCGACCCAGGCGTTGCTGACCGTGATGAACCGCCCTTGGGCATCCATCAGGGCGGCCACCACCGGCAGCCGGTGAAATAACCAGGTATAGCGATCGTCCGAGTACATGCCGGATAGTATACACGGAATTCCGCGTATAATAATCACGGAATTCTGTGAATCACGGAATTCCGTTAGCTAGCTCGTACCCTAACTCATTGAAATATAACGCATACCCTTCTTGGCACACTTTGTGCAATAGGATTCAGTATCAGTGCTGTATGGACAGCGCATTATTGACAGAGCAAGTATCAGGAAACCAGGACCATGACCACTTTAATTCGAAATCGCACTACATTATTTCGCGGCGTCGCTACCGTAGCATTCACCATTGCAGCCATCGCAGTGTTTGTTGTGACCGTAGCCGCGGCAGTTGCCTGAGGGCCGATTATCGCAATAACGGCATGTCTTCCCGTCGGGTGGCCATAGCCGGACAGCGAGCGATCGCACCGGAATACAATCTGAAGAACTGAAGTGCGCGGGACTTCTCCTCCAAAAATAACCCGCATTTTGAGACAGGCAGCATGGCTGGTGCAGTCATCTAGTCAGGACTGTGCACACCTCCCCCTACAGCCATGCTGCCTTTTTTTTATCGCTGTTCAGTCGATAACTCTTCACCGAAAAATGCCAGCGTACGGCGCCAGGCATCCTCTGCCGCAAACGGTTCATAGTTTTTGCCGGAAGGATTGGCGAACGCGTGCCCGGCACCTTCATAGATTCTGATATCCGCCTTTTTCCCCAGCCGGTTGAGCGTTGAACGGAAGATCTTGGCGGAACTGACCGGTATGGCGGTATCGGCCGTTCCGAAAAAGCCCAGGATCGGCGCCTCGATTGTACTGAGTTCCTCTTCACTGGCCGTTACAGACCCATAGTAGATGACGGCCGCGTCCAGCTCCTCCGGCAGCAGTAGTGCCGTTCGCAGGGCCCAGCCGCCGCCCATACACCAGCCGATCACGCCGATACTCGGCGCGCCGACGGCCTGGTCGAGATAGCCGTATGCCTGCCGAAGGTTATTGTCTGCGTTGTCCGCATCCCCGAGCAGTTGAACCATCAGTTTCTGTGCATCCTGCGGGTTTTCGGCCAGTTGCCCATCGTAAAGATCCACTGCCAGCGCTACATAGCCTTCCGCCGCCAGGCGTTCGGTCATCTTCCTGATGTTGTCATTCAGCCCCCACCACTCATGAATGACAACGATCCCCGGAAGCGGGCCGGTTACATCGGCAGGCATCGCAAGATAACCGCGCAGATTCTCGTCACCGATTTCCCCATAGGCGACGAATTCGCCGATCACCTTGCGTGCCGGAGCCGTGGTCGCTGCCGCACTGGCCACGGGAACATCGTCGGCATGCGCATCGGCCGTACGCTCGACAAACGCCTGGTCCTGTCCGGATGGAGCCGCAGGCGCACCGGGTTCCGGGCCGGGCGCAGGCGCTGGATCCGGCCCGCCGCAGCCCGAGGTAAACGCGAACATAACCAGAGTCACCACAACAAGAAGACTTCGCTTCATTGTCCGTCTCCCCGATCTATCTGAATCGATTCTGTAATTCCGCCAGGGCCGACTGCCCCGGGCAAAGCGTATCAAAGTCGATGCTGTTGAGCGGCTGTTCCACGACCTTGTGTGTTTCATGCATATCCGGCTTGGCATCATCGATGAACAACAGGCCAGTAACAATCTCCTGGGCAGCCGCGTGTTTCTGCAAAAATGCATAGGACGCTATCCGGTCCGTGGGATCGTACTGCTCGTCCACCTTTCTCAACACCACCCGGCTGCCGTCATGCAAAACAACCGAAATCGTATCGCCGTCCCTGTATGACGCGGTAATTTCTCCCGCCGGCGCAATAAAATCCGCATGAATGGCGGGGTGGTAGTGCTGCCGTGTGAAATCGTAACTCTTGGTAGAGCCCAGGTGATCGTTGAATGTAACGCAGGGCGAAACGACATCAATCAGCGCAAAGCCTTTATGGACCAAACCGGCCTTCAGAAGCGGCACGAGCTGTTCCTTGTCCCCGGAAAAACTTCGCGCCACGAACGTACAGCCCATGGTCAGGGCAGTCATGCAGGCATCGATAGGCGGCTGAATATTGACCTCGCCTTTTTTGGCGGTCGTGCCGACATCGGCAGATGCCGAAAACTGTCCCTTGGTCAGCCCGTAAACACCGTTGTTGTCGATAACATAGAGCATGTTCACGTTGCGCCGTATCGCGTGACACAGCTGACCGAAACCAATGGACAGCGAATCGCCATCGCCCGACACACCGATGTAATGCAGGTCGCGATTGACCGAATTTGCACCGGTCGCTACCGACGGCATCCGGCCATGTACCGAGTTGAACCCGTGAGATGCGCTGGCGAAATAGGCCGGGGTCTTGGAAGAGCAGCCAATTCCGCTGAGCTTCGCAACCCGGTGCGGCGGAATACTCAGCTCGAACAGGGCCTGCACAAAGGCACTGGTGACCGAATCGTGCCCGCATCCGGCGCACAGGCTCGATATGCCGCCTTCATAATCCCGGGCGGTCAGGCCAAGCTCATTACTCGGCATATCGGGATGAACTACGTTGGGTCTGCGAATGTATGTCATGCCGCTTTCCCCTTGCTGAGATCCGTATTGATCGCGTCTACAAGAAATTTCGCGTTCAGCGGCAGGCCGTCAAAGTGCAGCAGCGGCACCAGCGTGGCCTGCTCTACGCGGGCCTCCAGCAACAATAACCCGCGCAGCTGGGCATCGCGGTTCTGTTCGACTACATAGATCCGGTCATGCGCATCGAGAAATTCCTGCACCCTGGCACCGAACGGGAATGCCTTTACTCTGAGGTAATTCAGATGAACACCGGAATCGGCGAGACGATCCCGGGCCTCGACGACTGCATCGTGGCAACTTCCGATCGAGATGATGCCACTGCGGAATTTTTCCGAATAATGCACCTCGGGCTCCGGGACAAACCCCTTCGCCGCCTCCCATTTCTGCAGCAAACGATCGACAATTTCCCGGTACTCGGTGGAGTCTTCGGTATAGGCGCCATACATATTGTGCCCGGAGCCACGGGTAAAATAGGCGCCCTTCGGATGGGTACCCGGCAATGTCCGGTAGGCAATGCCATCCCCGTCGGCATCGATATAGCGATGAAACGCTTCCATTTTCTCAAGATCGTCCGCACTCAGCACTTTGCCCCGGTTGGGTTGATAGGCGTCATCCCACTGAAGATCCGGACACATCCAGTCGTTCATGCCGATATCGAGATCGGTGACCACGATGACCGGGGTTTGCAGTTGTTCTGCCAGGTCGAATGCCTGTACCGACATGCTGAAACACTCGCCCGGATTGGCGGGAAACAGCAGCACATGCCGGGTATCCCCGTGTGACGCATAGGCACAGGACATGATATCCGACTGCTGGGTCCTGGTCGGCATACCGGTAGACGGGCCGCATCTTTGTACATCGATCAAGACCGCGGGTATTTCGGCAAAGTAACCATAGCCGAGAAACTCGTTCATCAGCGAAATGCCCGGGCCGCTGGTCGAGGTGAAGGCCCGGGCCCCGTTCCAGCCGGCCCCCAGCACCATCCCCAAAGCCGACAACTCATCTTCCGCCTGGATCACACAGCTGTTGGTCAGGCCGGTTTCCGGGTCCTTGCGGTACTGATCGCAAAACGCCCGAAACGCATCCATGATGGAAGTAGACGGCGTAATCGGGTACCAGGCACCGAGCGTTGCGCCGGCGTAAACGCAGCCGAGACCGGTCGCGGTATTGCCATCGATAATGATGTGATCGTCCGTTTTATCGCTTGACCTGGCCCGGAACGGCAAAGAACCGTCGAAATGCTCTTTCGCATACCGGTAGCCCAGGTCGATGGCCAGCTGATTTGCATCCAGCAACTGCGCCTTGCTCGCAAAACTCTGGGTGAGAAGCGCTTTGACAACCTCCATATCCAGATCCAGCAACGCGGCCAGCACGCCCACATAAGCGATGTTCTTCATCAGAATACGGGCCCGGGACGCAGAGAAATTCTCATTACACAACTGCGCAAGCGGAACGCCGAGAATCGTGATGTCTTTGCGATCAAGAATGCGGTGCCGCGGCCAGGTCGAGTCGTAAATCAGGAAACCGCCGGGCGCAACGCAATCCTGGTCTTTCTGGTAAGTCTCGGCATTCATTGCCACCATTACATCGACGCGCCCGGATCGCGCCAGGTATCCGTCTTCATTGGCCCTGATTTCATACCAGGTTGGAAACCCCTGAATATTGGACGGAAAGTAATTTTTCGCAACGACGGGAATACCCATACGAAACAGTACTTTCATCAACAGGGTATTGGCACTCGCCGACCCGGTACCGTTAACGTTGGCGATCTTGACGGTAAAGTCATTGTCTTTTGGACCGGTGGTCATCGCTGCCGCACTCATGTCCCTGATTTTCTCAGCGGTTCGGGGATATGCTGATCGCCTGCGTAAGGTCTTTCCAGCGTAAATTTCTGCATGTCCCAGGCCGCTGTCGGGCAACGTTCCGCACACAGGCTGCAATGAACGCACAGATCTTCGTCTTTAACCATTACCCTGCCTGTCTGCGGCAAAGCCCCTGATACCAGCAGGCCCTGATCCAGATTCTTTGCCGGCGCCGTAAGCCGCGTTCTGAGATCCTCTTCGGTACCGGCTGCAGTAATGGTCAGGCATTTCACCGGACACACGTCGATGCAGGCGTCGCACTCGATACACAGCTTTTCGGTAAATACGGTCTGCAGATCGCAATTCAGGCAACGTTCCACTTCCTCGGCAGCCAGATCGGAAGTAAACCCGAGTTCCACTTCAATATCCAATTGCTTGAAGCGCCCGCCCAGATGCACGCTCGGAACCTGGTGACGGGCACTGGCATCGTAGCTGTTGCTGAAACTCCATTCATGAATGCCCATTTTGGCCGAAACGAGATTCATGCCATCGGGCATCCGGTCGGCGATGTCGCCGCCCTGGCAGTATTTGTGGATCGATATTGCCGCCTGATGGCCGTGTTCAACGGCCCAGATGATATTCTTGGGGCCGAACGCAGCATCGCCGCCAAAAAACACGCCTGTTTTGGTACTTTCAAAGGTGACGGTATCGACAACCGGTACGTCCCACCGGTCGAACTCGATGCCGAGATCCCGCTCGATCCAGGGAAATGCATTTTCCTGGCCAATGGCCAGCACCACATCGTCACAGGGAATGATGGTTTCGCCGGTCACCCTGCTGCTCTCGATCCTGCCGTCGCTATCGAGCTCATATTCCATCAGTTCGAACTGCATGCCGACGAGCCTGCCGTCCTCGATGACAAAGGCCTTCGGAGAATGGTTGACGACTATTTCAACGTTTTCTTCCTCGGCATCTTCGAGCTCCCAGTCGGATGCCTTGAAAAAGGCCCTGGGCTTGCGCGCCATGACTTTTACATCGGTGGCACCCAGCCGCAGGGAAGTTCGGCAACAGTCCATGGCGGTGTTGCCGACACCAATAATCAGTACCCGCTCGCCAATCGAATCAACATGCTCGAATGCCACCGACTCGAGCCAGTCGATGCCGATATGAATTCGATCGGAGTCGTAGCGACCCGGGATCTCGAGATTCTTGCCTTTTGGCGCTCCACTGCCGACAAAAACCGCATCGAAGCCCTCTTCCAGCAGGGCTTTCATGCTTTCTACAGGATGATTGAACCGGATATCGGCGCCCATGCCGATAATCATCCCGATTTCCTGGTCCAGCACATCCGCCGGCAGCCTGAAAGACGGAATATTGGTTCGCATCAGCCCGCCGCTTGTGCCCAGCGCCTCGTATATCACCAGCTCGTATCCCAGCGGCAAAAGGTCATTGGCGACCGCCAGCGATGCGCAGCCCGCGCCAACGCATGCGATGCGCTTGCCGTTTGCGGGAGCGATTTCCGGCAGCTGAATATCGTTTTTGTCCGTCAGATCCGAAGCAACCCGCTTCAGCCGGCAGATTGCGACCGGCGTTTCTTCGATGCGACCGCGCCGGCAGGCCGGTTCGCAGGGCCGGTCACAGACGCGACCCAGTATGCCGGGGAAAATATTGGACTTCCGGTTCAGCCGGTAGGCATCGGCATACCTGCCCTGGGCAATCAGCCTGATATAACCGGGCACATCAGTGTGCGCAGGGCATGCCCACTGACAGTCGACGACCCTATGGTAGTAATCCGGATTAGAAGTATCCGTCGGCTGAAAGACGGTTTTTTTGGTCACAGGAGATTAATTTTCTGCGTTGATTCTGCAGCGTGTGATAGGATTCGGACACTGTATGAGCAGCCGAGATTATACATCTCTCGCGGATAAATGAAATCTATGAAAAGCTATGCTGCTCTGGCATTGCAGATTGCCACCCATTGCATCAACAATTGTGCTGACCGCAGATCCGCCCGCGAGCGCATGGCGGCCAATCTCGCCAAAGCCCGCCAGGCCGTGGCGGGCAGCAAAGCCTTTATCAGCCAGTTCAGCGGTATGGACACGCGCCTGGTGGTACTGCCCGAGTATTTCCTGACAGGTTTCCCGATGGGAGAGTCCGTCGAGGAATGGCAGCAAAAGGCCTGCCTCGATATCGACGGCCCGGAATATGAGCAACTGCAGGCCATCGCCTCGGACTTCGACCTTTATCTGGGCGGCAATGCATACGAGAACGATGCCCATTTCCCGGAGCTGTATTTTCAGACCTGTTTCATTATTTCCCCGGCGGGCGAGACCATCCTGCGCTATCGGCGAATGATCTCCCTGAGTGCTCCGACTCCTTATGACGTATGGGACAAATACCTGGAAATCTATGGTCTTGAGGGAGTATTCCCGGTCGCCGACACGCCGATTGGCCGGCTTGCCGCAATCGCATCCGAGGAAATTCTCTACCCGGAAATAGCCCGTTGCCTCACGATGCGCGGCGCGGAAATATTCATTCACCCGACCAGCGAGGTCGGCAGCCCGCAGCTCACGCCCAAGGAACTGGCGCGGCGGTCCCGGGCGACTGAAAACCTGGCTTATGTCATATCGGCCAACTCATCGAGCCTGGAAGGTATTCCCGTGCCGGGGGCATCGGCATCCGGAATGTCGAAAATCGTGGACTACCACGGTCGGGTTATGGCCGAAGCCGCGCCCGGCGGAGAATCGATGGTGGCCAATGCAACCATCGATCTGGAGGCGCTGCGCGCCTGCCGGCGAAAGACGGGGCTGACGAATATGCTGGTTCGCCAGCCGTTCCAGGCCTATGCGGACAGCTATGCAACGCATGAATTTCACCCCGCCAACCTGTTGCTCAAAGACGGGCAGGTTCGATCACCGGAAAAAGGCGAACTTGGCGCACTGCAACAGGCCGATATAGAGCGGCTGTCCAAAACCGGCGTTATCTAGAACTTCCGCGCCGGGAGTTCACGCGCCAGGCCAGCGCACCCGCGAATACGGTAGCCAGCGCCATGCTGGATGCGACCGGTGCCGCCCGGACCGAGAAAACCAGAACCCAGACGCTCATGGCGACATAGAGCAGGGGAATCAGCGGGTAACCGCGACTGATCCATGAGAACTTCTTCCAGCCCGGTCGCCGCCGCAGCCTGAACAAGCCCAGCACCGACAGGGCCGTGAACAGATACAACGTGAACCCGATATAGACCACCAGGTCGCGGAAAGTAGGCAGCACGATGAGCAGCAGCACACAGCCCCCCTGCATCACGACGGCTACCCATGGGCTTTTCCACTTCGGATGAACTTTTTTTGCCACTGAAAAGAATGCCCCGTCGCCCGCCATGGCGTAGTAAACCCGGGGGCCGACCATGCACATCGCATTGACGGTCGCCAGCAGGGACAAAGCGAGGGCGAAACTGAACAGGCGCCCGGCCTCGGGACCGAAAAGCGCACTGGCCACAGCAGCACCCACGGCTACGACTCCCTTGAGGTCCTGTAGCGAGACGGCATAAACATAGAGTGTATTCAGCGCTACGTAGAGCACCGTCACCCCGACTGCGCCGAATACGAGCGCAAAGGGAAGCGTTCGTTCCGGCTTTTCGATTTCGCCGGCGACGTAGACCGCCGCATTCCACCCGCTGTAGCCGAAGAAAACGAATACCAGGCTGATCGCAAACTGTTCGAACAGCGACAGCTCCGAGGTGCGCTCGGCCAGCAGCGACAGATGAGCCGGGTCGCCCTGGCCAACGGAAAACCCGAGCACCAGCAAACCGCCGATGACCAGCAGCTTCAGGGCCGTCAGTACGGTCTGCAGCCTGCCAACCTCACGGACGCCGAACACATTAAATAGCGTAAAAACGACCACCACGGCGCAGGCCGCGACCTGGGCATCGCCCAGGCGAAGCGTCAGCGGCCCCATCGGCACGGTACGCCCGGCATCGCTCAGGCCAAGGTAGGCAGACATGGCCAGGGCCGCCGCCGCGATCGGGGCGGAAAACCCGGCAAAAAAACTGATCCAGCCGTTGATGAACCCCCAGGCGGGGCCCCAGGCCTCAGACAGATAGACGTACTCACCACCGGAGCGGGGAAAGTTGAGGGCCAGCTCCACATAGCAAAGAGCGCCGGTCAGGGCGATAACTCCGCCGACTGCCCAGATCAGTATCACCAGCGCCGGCGAACCCAGATCGCCGGCAAGAAACCCCGTGGTGGTAAAGATACCGGTGCCGATCATATTGGAAACAACCAGTGCCGTAGCGCTGACGATACCGATGCGGCGAACCAGGCCGGGGCTGGATTCAGGCGGGTCTGGTCTGTTCCTGTTCGGCATCCTCACGGCTCCGGATTGTGGCGCAATATGCAGGCGGGACGTAGAATAGGGGATTGCCAGCTTACCCGCATCGGGGCGAGACGGCCAAGCCGGACGAATGATTTAGGGAGGAGACTGGCATGCAGACTCAACGAACGACACCCCATTTGCTCACTGCAATACTTCTGGTTACTGCGCTGATCGGCCTGGGAAGTTTCGGCGCCGCTTCTGCGCAGGAAGAAAGCATCCATCCGGGAATCAACAAGCCGTTCATGAATCCCGATGTCGAACAGTGGCTGACCAGGTTTGAAAGAGACAACCGGGAAGTCTACGCACGAAGAAATGAAATCGTATCTGCGCTCGATCTCAAACCGGGCATGGATGTAGCCGATATCGGTGCAGGCACGGGGTTTTTCACCATGCTTTTCGCCGACAAGGTCGGCCCTGACGGTACCGTCTATGCTCTCGACATTGCGGAGAATTTCATCAGCTATATCGAAAAAACGGCCGCGGAGCTGGGTTTTTCGAACGTAAAAGGTATTGCCAACCCAGCCGATTCAACCGGTCTTGCGCCGCACAGCGTCGATGTCATTTTTCTCGCACATACTTACCATCACTTCGAATTCCCATACAAAATGCTCGAGTCGATGCGCAGCGCCCTGAGGCCGGACGGCACAGTGGTGCTCGTCGGAATGGAGCGGATCGAGGGGGTGACTTCGAAATTCGTTCTGAACATGGTTCGCGCCGGCAAGGGAACTTTTACCGACGAATTCAGAAATGCCGGCTTCGAGCTGGTGGAAGAGGTACCGTTTTCGGAAAAAAACTACATCCTGAAATTCAGGCTGCGACAGTAGCAAAAGACACATTCACCAAGCCCCGGGGCAGAACATTTGAGCAGACTCTGACGTCACGATGAGCCGGCAGCTGATCATTGCGGGTTCTACTACTTGACAGTATGCGCGGCGGACAGTGTACTCCCCCAACACTCGAACAGAGGATACAAATGAAAATAGGCATCCCCAAAGAAATCCATGCTGGCGAAAAGCGGGTTGCAACGACTCCGGAGGTCGCTGTACAACTGCAAAAGCTGGGATTTTCGGTCGCGATCGAGGCTGGCGCAGGTGCGGCCGCCAACTTTTCGGATTCCGCCTACGCCGAGGCGGGGGTTGAGATCGTAAACGACACACGCAAGCTCTGGGCTGACAGCGATATCATCCTGAAGGTTCGTGGACCGCAGATGCACGACGCGCTTGGCGTCGATGAGCAGGAACTGCTGCATTCCGGGCAGGTACTGATCAGCTTCCTGTGGCCGGCGCAAAACCAGGGGATGCTGGACAGCCTTGCGGCCAGGGGCGTAACGGCGATTGCCATGGACAGCATCCCCCGCATATCGCGCGCACAAAAACTCGATGCGCTGAGTTCCATGGCCAACATCGCCGGATACCGCGCAGTGGTCGAAGCAGCGCAACATTTCGGCCGGTTCTTTACCGGCCAGATCACCGCCGCCGGCAAAGTGCCCCCGGCCAAGGTGCTGGTCATCGGCGCCGGCGTTGCCGGACTCGCCGCAATTGGCGCAGCGAAAAGCATGGGCGCGATCGTTCGGGCCTTCGACACCCGGCCCGAGGTCAAAGAACAGGTCGAGAGCATGGACGGCGAGTTTCTGCTGCTGGATTTCGAGGAAGAAGGATCCGGCACGGGCGGCTACGCCAAGGTAATGAGCAAGGAGTTTATCGCGGCGGAAATGGCGTTATTTGCCGAACAGGCGAAGGACGTCGATATCATCATTACCACCGCACTGATACCGGGCAAACCGGCGCCGGAACTGATTACCGCCGAGATGGTGGAATCGATGAAACCCGGCAGTGTCATCGTCGACCTCGCTGCCGAACAGGGTGGCAACTGCAAGTTGACCGAGCCCGGGCAGGTGGTCGTCAAACACGGCGTGACGCTGATCGGTTACACCGATCTGCCGAGCCGGCTGGCGGCGCAATCCAGCCAGCTTTACGGAACCAACCTGCGGCACCTGCTTACGGACATGTGCCCGGAAAAGAACGGCGAACTGGTGGTCGATTTTGACGATGAAGTAGTACGTGGCGCCACGGTTGTCAGGAATGGCGAGATCACCTGGCCACCCCCGGCACCGAAACTGTCGGCGGCTCCGCCCAAGCCGAAACCCGTTGCCGCACCGGAGCCGAAAGAAGAGGAAAAACCGGGAATGCTGGGGCCGCTGCTGACTTTCGGCATCGGCGCACTTGCCCTGCTGGGCCTTGGATGGGTGGCACCACCCTCTTTCATGGCCCATTTCACGGTGTTTGTGCTCGCCTGTTTCGTCGGTTATATGGTGATCTGGAATGTTACGCCGGCACTGCACACTCCGTTGATGAGCGTAACCAATGCCATCAGCAGCATCATTATCATCGGCGCACTGTTGCAGATCAGTGCTGACGAAACGTGGATCATGTGGCTGGCAGGTATCACGATCCTCATTACCAGCATCAACGTTTTCGGCGGCTTCGCGGTTACGCGGCGCATGCTGGAAATGTTCAGGAAGTAGGGGGCGATCATGCCAATAGGTATTGTCACGGTCGCCTATATCGGCGCAACCATATTGTTCATCCTCGCACTGAGCGGCCTGAGCAACCCGGAAACAGCCCGCAACGGCAATCTCTACGCCATCGTGGGGATGACGATCGCGCTGCTGGCAACGATATTCGGCCCGGCCGTTACCGCAAACTATGGCGTGCTGATCGGCGCCGTGGCCATCGGCGGTGCAATCGGCCTCGTCCTGGCTCGCCGTGTACAGATGACCCAGATGCCCGAACTGGTTGCGATACTGCACAGCCTGGTCGGCATGGCTGCGGTATTTGTCGGGTTTGCCAGTTTCGCAGACCCGAACGCTCATTTCGTGGGTGTCGAGAAAACCATCCACGACATCGAGATCTATATCGGCATCCTGATCGGTGCGGTGACATTCTCGGGATCGGTGATCGCCTTTGGCAAACTCAGCGGCAAGATCACCGGCAACGCGATGATTCTTCCTGCCCGCCACTGGCTGAACCTGGGCCTGTTGCTGATTACCATCTGGCTTGGCATGCAATTCGTCCAACAGGCACCGGCCGGTAACGGAATGGTGCCCTTGTTGATTATGACGGGGATTGCCCTGCTGTTCGGAGTGCATATGGTGATGGCCATCGGCGGTGCGGATATGCCGGTCGTTATTTCGATGCTGAACAGCTACTCGGGCTGGGCGGCATCGGCCACCGGATTCATGTTGAGCAATGATCTGCTGATCGTGACCGGTGCATTGGTCGGCAGCAGCGGCGCGATTCTCAGTTACATCATGTGCCGGGCAATGAACCGTAAATTCCTTTCGGTGATCGCGGGCGGCTTTGGCACGACCAGCAGTTCGGGTTCCGGTGGTGAAGTCGATCAGGGCGAAGTCATTGCGATCGATACAACCGAAACGGCCGAACTGCTCAAGAACGCAAAAGAAGTCATGATCATTCCGGGCTATGGCATGGCCGTTGCTCAGGCGCAGCACACCGTGCACGAAATCACCAAGAAACTGCGCGACAAGGGCATCAACGTTCGGTTTGGCATTCATCCGGTCGCCGGACGCATGCCCGGTCATATGAACGTACTGCTGGCGGAAGCAAAAGTACCTTACGATATCGTGTTCGAGATGGACGAGATCAACGAGGATTTTCCGGATGTGGATGTATCCATCGTCATCGGCGCCAACGATATCGTTAATCCCTCTGCGTTGACCGACCCGGACAGCCCGATCGCCGGAATGCCGGTACTCGAATGCTGGAAGGGAGATACCACGATCGTGCTCAAGCGCAGCATGGCAACCGGCTACGCCGGCGTGCAGAATCCGCTCTTTTTCCTCGACAATACACGCATGCTGTTCGGCGACGCGAAAGAAACCCTGGACAAGGTGCTGGCGGAACTGTAGCCGCAATCCGCGATTGCGGTGACGCCATTCCGTCCTGACGAAAAGAAACGGAGAGAACACATGGCAGGTTCTGCCAAACAAAATTACGAGGGCGTCTGGGATGGCACCCTGGGCTTCGGCAACCGACCGGCAGTAATCGTTATCGATTTCCTGCAGGGCTATACGACAGAAGGGTCACCGCTTTACGCGCCCGGCGTCGTGGAATGCGTCAAAGAAGTACCGGAACTGCTCGACGCGGCACGGGAAAAGAGCGTCCCTGTGATCCATACCCAGGTGCGATACACGCCACCCGATTTCGCTGACGCCGGAATCTGGATGAAAAAAGCGCCGTTCCTGAAAAACATGGTCGACGGAAACCCGTACGCAGCATTCTGCGAAGAGGTCATCCCGCACAAAGGCGAACTCGTCGTCACAAAGCAGTACGCCAGCGCATTCTTCGGCACATCGCTGATCGCCACACTGACCGGACTGGGCGTCGATACCCTGATCATCACCGGCTGTACTACATCAGGATGCATCAGGGCCACCGCCGTCGATGCCCTGCAGTACGGAATAAGACCAATCTGTGTTCGCGAGTGCATCGGCGACCGCCACGAAGGGCCTCACGAAGCCAATCTCTTCGACATCAACGCCAAATACGGCGATGTCATCAGCAAAGCCGCCGCCCTGAAATATCTACGCAGGCTTGCAAGCGGGGTCGGACCTCGGTAACTCATTGTAATAATGTGACTTTCGCGCCAGAACGGGCCCGAAAAATGCCTTAGATGCCGCTTTTCGGGCACAAAATGGAGCCTTGGCAAGATAGCGCGAAGGCGCTGGGAGGCCGCCCTTCTTAAACGATCATTTTCTGGCCCAAAATGGACGCTCTAAGGCTATATTTCCACCGTATTTACTAAATTTTTCTTTTTATTTCCGCAGGTTAACGAGGTCCGACCCCGTGAAGCAGGGGCTGGCCGGCGATGACGGGGGTCAGGGCGTTGTCCTGGTAGGCGATCTGGCCGTTGACGATGGTGGTGATTATGCTGGACTGGAACTCGAACCCTTCGAAGGGGGACCAGCCGCATTTGGAGAGGAGCTGGGAGGACAGTACGCGGGTGGGCTTGTTGAGATCTACCAGCACCAGGTCGGCCCAATAACCTTCGCGGATATAGCCCCGATCCGGTATCGAAAACAGCCTGGCAACGGCATGGCTGGTTTTTTCTACGATCAGTTCGAGATCGAGTACTCCGCGGTGGTAGTGCTCGAGCACGGATTGCAGGGCATGCTGAACGACCGGTAAACCGGCGGCCACCTCAAAGTAACTCCCCTGCTTCTCTTCTACGGTATGCGGCGCATGATCTGTCGCAATGACATCGATGCGGCCGGCAACCAGCGCCTGTAACAGCGCCTCCCGGTCCGCGCCTGTTTTGATGGCCGGGTTGCATTTGATCCGGCCGCCGTACTCTTCATAGTCGTCCGCATCGAACATCAGATGGTGAACGCACACCTCGGCGGTAATCGATTTCCCCTCCACCGGACCAGGCTCGAACAGTTCCATCTCCCGGGCTGTCGTCAGGTGCAGTATGTGCAGTCGCGCGTCGTGCCTGCCGGCCAGTTCCACAGCCAGCGAAGAAGACTTGTAGCAGGACTCCTCCGATCGAATCATTGGATGCTCGCTCATCGGAATGGCTTCGCCATAACGCTCCCGGTAACGTTGCGCATTGGCATCAATTATTGGTGAATCTTCGCAATGGGTCGCGATCAGCAGCGGTGAATCCCGGAAAATAAGCTCCAGGGAATCGGGATTGTCTACCAGCATATCGCCCGTAGATGCGCCCATGAATACCTTGATACCACAGGCCTCACCCGGTTTGACGGCACGGATTTCATCGATATTCTCGTTGGATGCCCCAAGATAGAAACTGTAGTTCGCTCGCGCCCTGCCCGCAGCCAGCTGATACCTCTCGGCAAGCCTCTGCCTGGTGATGGTCAGCGGCCGGACATTCGGCATATCCATGAAGCTGGTGGTGCCGCCGGCCACGGCAGCAGCCGATTCGGTCGCGATATCTCCCTTGTGGGTCAGCCCGGGTTCGCGAAAATGTACCTGGTCGTCGATAAAGCCCGGCAACAGGTGCAGCCCGCCTGCCGGGATGACGATATCGGATCCGGAACCATTCAGTCCGGTACCGATCTGATCAATACGGCCATCACGGATCCGAACATCGCATTCGCGGATTTCGCCCTCGTTGACGAGAGTCGCTTCTTT
>JAJRXW010000126.1 GCA_024276095.1 Gammaproteobacteria bacterium | reverse complement strand
GACTCACTTCGCCGTTGCGCTGAAATACGCCGAGGACGGCAACCTCGCACCCACGGTACTTGCCAAGGGTGTCGACCTGATGGCGGAGCGGATCCGGAATATCGGTACTGCGAACCGCATCACGCTGTTCGAAGCGCCATTACTCGCTCGCGCGCTGTACTGGACCACCGATGTCGGCGAAGAAATACCTTCCCGCCTTTACCTGGCCGTTGCCAAGGTCCTGACCTACGTCTATCGGCTCAGAGCTGCTGAAAACAGCACCAATACTCCGTGGCCGGAGAAGCCCGTCATCGAGGTCGATGCGGAAATGGCTGCCGGTCCTCCGCAAGGCAACAAGAACAGGCTGGATAAATGATATCGAAATCCGAAAACACCGCCGGCTACGACATGAAGAAGCTGCTTCTGGCAGGCGCCGGGCTGCCCGTGATCGTGATCGCCATGCTGGCGATGATCGTGCTGCCTTTGCCGCCGTTCATTCTCGATGCCCTTTTTACATTCAATATCTGTCTCTCGCTGATCGTCATTCTTGCCGTTGTCTATGTCATGCGGCCGCTGGATCTGGCGGTCTTTCCATCGGTGCTGCTGATCGCAACCCTGCTGAGACTGGCGCTGAATGTCGCTTCCACCCGGGTGGTGCTGCTCGATGGCCACCCCGGCGCCGGTGCCGCCGGCAAGGTGATCGAGGCCTTCGGCGAGTTCGTGGTTGGCGGCAACTATGCGGTTGGTATCGTTGTATTTGCCATCCTGGTCATTATCAACTTTGTGGTCGTCACCAAAGGCGCCGGGCGCGTATCCGAAGTAACGGCGCGATTCACCCTCGATGCCATGCCCGGAAAACAGATGGCAATCGATGCGGATCTCAATGCCGGCATCATCGAGCAGGAAGAGGCCGCGGCCAGGCGCCTGGAAATCCGCTCGGAAGCGGATTTCTACGGCTCCATGGATGGCGCCAGTAAATTTGTCCGCGGCGATGCGGTAGCCGGCCTGCTGATTCTGTTCATCAATCTCATCGGCGGCATCCTCATCGGCGTGATGCAACACGATATGGACTTCGCCGCTGCCGCCCAGACCTACGCCCTGCTCACCATAGGCGACGGTCTGGTCGCCCAGATCCCTTCCCTGCTGCTGGCCACATCGGTCGCAATTATCGTGACCCGCATGTCCCGGTCGGAAGACATGGGCACACAGATGGCAACACAGATATTGGGAGACCGTCGCGTACTGCGCGTGGTGGCGGCCATCCTGGCACTGCTGGGTATCGTGCCCGGGATGCCGCATGTAGCCTTCCTGCTGATGGCAGCCACCTGTGCCGGCATTGCCTACATGATGGACAACAAGGACGCTGCGGAGCCTGAAGAGGCGGCTCCTGAATCCGAGCCCGACCCGGTGGAATCCGAAGCGGTCCGGGAACTCAGCTGGGATGACGTGGGAGAAGCCGATGCAATCGGCCTGGACGTCGGCTATCGACTGATTCCGCTGGTGGACAAAAAGCAGGACGGCGAACTGATGCGCCGGATCAAGGGCGTCCGGAAAAGACTGTCCGAAGAGCTGGGCTTCCTGATTTCCCCGATACGAATTCGCGACGACCTGGACCTGAGCCCGAACGCATATCGCATCAGCCTGCTGGGATCGCCGATTGCCACCGGCGAAGTCTATATCGACCGCGAACTGGCCATCAATCCCGGGCACATCACCGAAGCCATCGAAGGGATATCCGGCGCCGACCCGGCCTTCGGCATGGAAGCGGTATGGATCGACCCGGTTCAGCGCGACGATGCACAGGCCCGCGGTTACACGGTAGTCGATGTGCCTACCGTCATTGCGACGCACCTGAGCAAAGTCCTGCAGGAAAATGCCTATGAGCTGCTGGGACACGAAGACGTCCAGGAACTGCTCGACAGGCTGGGACGCCATACACCGAAGCTGGTCGAGGAACTGACACCCAAGACCCTGCCGCTGAGTGTCATCGTACGCGTACTCCAG
>JAJRXW010000125.1 GCA_024276095.1 Gammaproteobacteria bacterium | reverse complement strand
TCAACGCTGACAGAGCGGGCTCGACCGGCGCGGCCCCGGCGCGGTTTCGAGAAACTGGCACGCCTGGACGAAGGAGTAATCAGCACCCGCAGCCCGGCAAATGTATCCGACGTCACCAGGCCCCATGCCACTAGTTCCGCCAGCGCAGTCTCGACCTGGGTGCGCAAAAGCCCTGTACCGCATACAAGATCGACAAAAAAACTTGCGCCGTATTCGCCCAGAGCCGAACAGACTGTCCGCGCATGTGCCGACAATGGCAAGGCAGCCGTATCGCCGGGCGCCAGTATCGGCAACCAGTGATCGACCTCGGATCGATCGACCAGCATGACAGGCGTGCTGCGAACCGGCCCCGCCTTGCCCTGGTTCCTGCCGGCATCGACTCGCGGACTCACCCACAGGAACCTGCCACTGCCCAGCAATTCATCCAAAAAAGTCCGGCTGTAGTTTTCCACGCGGTGAGGCAACACGGCAGCTTCCCAGGCAGCGGCCGGTATCGGAAACCCCTGCAACCGGCCGATGGCACGACGGAGCGCGTGCGGGCCACTGCCGCGCTCGTCACCCATATCGTGCCAGCGAAACAGAAACTGCATGAAAACCGCGGGACTGACCGGTTCTATCTGCCGACGCAGCGTACGCATCGTATCCTGATGGATCCGCGCCAGAAGACGCCGGTCGCACCATTCTTCCATATCCGGGTGACTGCCACGATACTGGCCACGCATTGCATAGCCTTCAGACTCTAGCGCCAGCAGCGCGCCTTGCACCTCCGTCACTTCAATGCCCAACGGAGCGGCCAGTTCCTCTGCAGTGACCGGTCCAAGAGTCTCCAGGCGACTCCGGATAATCTCTCGCAGCGTTTCCGAACGATCATCCGCATTGTGGCGCCCGGTGATTGTCACCGGCTCGATTTCCGGACACGATATCGCGCCCGGCAACACCACCTGCAATTGGCCAAGCCTTTCCGCGGCCACCCAGATTCTGGCCCCCGACGGTGTCATGATAATCGTCGCCCGCTGCTGCCCGGTCAACTCGGCCAGCAGTGCCGTCCAGCGTTCGACCGACACGGATTTGCCCTCGAAGCCCTCGGCCGTTCGAACCTCCGCTTCGACGATAAACCCCGACAGCACCAGTGCATCGTGCAATTCATCGGCATCGCGTGCATCAGGCCACGCTCCCTGGCAGACGCTGTTAATGACTTCCTGATCGAGCCGCCCGAGATTCGCCGCCTCCTCGGGGTCCAGCAGGTGCCTGGACCGCACTGCCTGCGTGCGCCGTTCCTCTGCCGGTGCATCATCCAGGAACGCATAGGGCCGGGCAGTAATGATTTCCTGCGCCAGCGGCGACGGGGCGGTCAGATCCCGGGCCGTCACACTGATCCGGCCATCGGCTATTTTTGCCAGTACCAACTCGAGACCGTTGATATCCATCAGCTCATGCAGACAGTCATGCACCGTCTGGTTCACCAGCGGATGGTCGGGCAGCTCACGATCGCCGACGATATTCTCGGCACAGGCAAGCTGATCGGGAAAGACCACCGCCATCAGGTCCTCGGCATCGCTGCGCTGGAAATACGGCGGGATTTTCCTGCCGTTACGATTGCGCCGCACCGCCAGCGCAATCGTGGCCGCCCATCGCCAGCGCGCGGGAAACATCGGCGCGTTGAGCATCGCCTGAACCAGTACTCGTCGCACCGAGTCGGCCTTGAGATAACCGGCCACGTCCTGAAGGGGAAAACTGTGTGTTGGGCCCAGTGACAAAACGATGCAGTCTTCCAGTGCCGCTGCCTGAAGCTCGAAATTGAATTTTCTGCAAAAACGCTTGCGCAGCGCCAGGCCCCAGGCGCGGTTCAGTCTTGCCCCGAAAGGCGAGTGAATCACCAGGTGGGTATCCCCTGCTTCATCGAAAAACCGCTCCAGCACAATATTGCTCTGGGTGGGCACGATACCCAGCGCCAGTTTTGCACCGGCCAGATAATCGACCAGTTGTTCAGAGGCCGACACATCCAGACCAAGGTCGGTTTCAAGCCAGCGCCGGGCGTGATCGACGCCCTCATCGAGAAGCTGCGAAAGCTTTTCCCTGAGCCGTGATACAGACAATGACAATTCATCGGTGCGTCCCGGTGCTTCCCCAAACCAGAATGGAATATTGGGCGGCTGGCCGCGGGCATCTTCCACCAGCACCTTGCCGGTTTCTATCTTGAGTATCCGGTAGGAAATATTACCCAGCTGAAAAATATCGCCGGGCAAACTTTCGAAAGCAAAATCCTCGTTCAGCGACCCGATTGAAAACTCCTGGGGCAGAAGCACTACGTCATAATCGAATTGATCGGGGATCGCACCGCCATTGGTCAAAGAAACGAGGCGCGCGCCGCGCCGCGCCCGCAGACGGCCGTTCACGGCATCATGATGGACATATATGGCCTGCCTGCCGCGGCGGGTCGTATAACCTTCCGCCAGCATTCGGATCACCTGGTCGAAAGTCTCCCGGCTCAAAGTACGGTAGGGCCAGGCGCAGCATATCCGCTGAAACAAGTCGTCGGTACGCCATTCCTGCGCCGAAACTTCCGCGACGATTTGCTGTGCCAGGACATCCAGCGCGGGCCCCTGCAACTGCACGGCATCGAGCTCTTCACGGCGCACTGAATCGAGCAACGCGGTGCATTCCAGCAGATCGTCGCGCGTCATCGGGAAAAGGCGCCCTTTCGGCACCGCAGATACGCCATGCCCGGAACGCCCTACCCGCTGCAGGAAAACAGCGATCGCACGTGGCGAAGACAACTGACAGGTGAGATCGACATCGCCGATATCGATACCCAGCTCCAGCGACGCGGTGGCCACCAGTGCTTCGAGCTGGCCCGCTTTGAGCCGCTGTTCCGCATCGAGGCGATGCTCGCGAGCAAGGCTGCCATGATGTGCGGTCACGGCAGTTTCACCCAGCCGCTCGGCCAGGTGCCGGGCGACCCTTTCGGCCAGCCTGCGAGTATTGACAAAAATCAGCGTCGAACGATGATTGCGCACCAGTTCGGCGAGTCGATCATAGATTTCCGTCCAGACCTCTGCGGCCATCACCGACTGCAGTGCTGATGATGGCAGGACCAGTTCCAGATCCCGCTCACGGACAAACCCGGTATCGATGATGGTGCAATCATCTTCCCGGTTTCCTACCAGGAACCGGGCCATCTTCTCAATGGGCTTCTGGGTGGCCGAGATACCGATGCGGACCGGCGATTCCGGGCACAGCGCATCGAGCCGCTCCAGCGACAGGCTCAAATGTGCCCCGCGTTTGTTGCCCGCCACCGCATGCAGTTCATCCACGATTACCGTGCGGATGCCGGACAGCATGTGCCGGCCGGATTCGGATGTCAGCAGAATATAAAGAGACTCCGGCGTGGTGACCAGAATATGGGGTGGATTACGGCGCATGCGTGCGCGCTCCGAGGCCGGCGTATCACCGGTGCGCACCGCGACACGAATAGCACCTGCTGCTTCAGGCGCTGTGCTGGGCACAGCGGTTTTTTGCAGCAGATCCCGCTGTCGACCGGCCGACTCGGCGCAGAGTATACCGTGGATACCCTGCAGCGGCTGCCGGAGGTTTTTTTCTATATCGTTGGAAAGCGCCTTGAGCGGCGATATGTACAGCACCCGTGTTTCGTCCGGCAAAGTGCCGGCGATACTTTCACGAACCAGTTCATCGATTGCAGCCAGAAACGCGGCCAGCGTTTTACCGGAACCTGTCGGAGCTGCCAGCAGTATATGCCGGCCTTTTCTGATCTCCGGCCAGGCAAGCTGCTGTACGTCAGTCGGTTGGTCGAAGCAGGAACGAAACCACCTCTCGACTGCAGGATGAAAGTATTCAATAGAAGTTGCCATAAATCCTGCCGGGACACCTGATCGTGACTACTTCGGGAACATCAGTTGTAGCTGCATCCGTACCTGGTACCTCAGTCTACCTGCAATTCAGGCCGATCCCGAAAATATTCGAGCGCCTCTTGATTGGCGAGCGCATCGGTGTTTCTGACAGGCTCACCGTGAATTACCGAGCGAACCGCCAGCTCGACAATTTTGCCGCTGATAGTCCTGGGGATCGCCCCGACCGCAAGGATTTTTGCCGGTACATGCCGTGGCGTCGTGTTTTCCCGGATGACGCTGCGGATTCGCTGCTGCAGTGTTTCATCCAGATCCACGTCGTCTCGCAATACCACGAACAATATGACCCGCGTATCATCATGCCACTGCTGGCCTACGGCAATGCTCTCCAGAACCTCATCGAGTTTCTCCACCTGCCGGTATATTTCCGCCGTGCCGATACGTACACCGCCCGGATTCAGAACCGCATCGGAACGGCCGTGGATTACCAGCCCTCCATGGGCAGTCAGCTCGGCATAGTCACCATGCGCCCAGACATTCGGGAACCGCTCGAAGTAAGCCCCGTGATAACGCCGGCCATCGGCATCATCCCAGAAGCCGACCGGCATCGACGGGAAGGGCCGCGTACACACCAGCTCTCCCTTGCCTTCCGGCAATGAGCGCCCCTCGTCGTCATATATTTCGACGGCCATACCCAGCCCCAGGCACTGAAGTTCACCGCGGTAAACCGGCAATATCGGGTTACCGAGCGCAAAACATGAAATCAGGTCGGTACCCCCGGCAATGGAGGCCAGCAGTACGTCACTGCTGATCGCCGAATAAACAAAATCATACTGTGCCGGCGCCAGTGGTGACCCGGTCGAGAGAACGGTATGCATACCGCTCAGATCGCAGGCATCGCCGGGACGAAAACCGGATTTCTCTACAGCGGCAATATATTTTGCGCCGCTGCCAAACACGGTCACCTGCTCCTCGTCGGCTATCTGCCACAAGGCACTGCTGTCCGGATAAAAAGGTGAGCCATCGTAAAGCACGATGGCAGCCCCCGAGGCCAGTCCGCTGACCAGCCAGTTCCACATCATCCAGCCGCAGGTCGTAAAGTAGAACAAACGATCATCCGAACTCAGGTTGGTATGCAGCACATGCTCCTTGACGTGCTGGATCAGCGTACCTCCTGCACCGTGAACGATGCACTTGGGCACGCCGGTGGTACCGGATGAATACATGATATAAACCGGATGGTCGAACGGCAGCGACTCGAAGACAATTTCGGTGGCATCTCCGGCGAACGCATCCAGGCGCACTGCCCCTGGAACACTTGCCAACTCCGGGTTTTCGTCCAGGAACGGAACCACGACGATCCGCTCCAGCTCCGGAATCCGCCTGGCCAGTTCGGCGATCACCGGCCGCGAATCAAAAGATTTGCCGCCGTACCGATAGCCGTCGGCTGAAAACAAAACCCTGGGCCGAATCTGGCCAAACCGGTCGAATACGCCATTGACGCCGAAATCAGGCGAACAGGAAGACCAGATTGCACCGATGCTGGTAGTCGCCAGCATCGCCACCACTGCCTGGGGATGATTGGGCATAAAGCCTGCAACGCGATCGCCCACGCCGATCCCCATACGCCGCAGGCCATCGGCCACGGCAGCGACACGGCGATACAGCTGCGCATGGCTCAATTCGACCCGCGCTCCGGCTTCATCGCGAAATATGATTGCGGGCCGGCCGTCACGATACCGCAGCAGGTTTTCCGCAAAGTTCATTCGAGCACCCGGAAACCAACGCGCACCCGGCATCCGCCCGGCATCGAGCAGGGTCGCATCGGCAGGTTTATCGAACCGAATACCGGCAAATTCCGAAAACAGGAACCAGAAAGCCGCCGGGTCATCGATAGACCACCGGTGTAGGGTTTGATAGTCGATAAACTCCGTTCCGAGCCGTTGCCCGGAAAAGACCATGAATTGTTTCAGGCGTGTTGCGGCAACACGATCATCGTCCGGAACCCAGATAGGCGCTTCAGTCATCAGTCCCGCTGTCGGGCAGCGTGTAGTCAGCAAACTGTTCGCGCAAGGTCGTCTTGCGCACCTTGCCCGTCGCGGTATGCGGCAGTTCATCGACGAACGCCACATCATCGGGCACCCACCAGCTGGCGATCTTTCCCTCAAACAACGCCAGCAATTCCGCCTTGTTCGGCTTCTCCCCGTCCCTGGCCGTGACGACCAGCAAAGGCCTTTCGGTCCACTTCGGATGCGCGATTCCGATGACGGCGGCCTCCGCCACCTGGGGATGACTCATGGCGATATTCTCCAGCGCAAGAGAGCTGATCCACTCGCCACCCGATTTGATGACATCTTTGGTCCGGTCGGTAATATTCATGAATCCGTCCGAGTCGATGGTCGCTACATCGCCGGTTTCGAACCAGCCGTCGGCATCATGTGAACCCGATCCTTCCTCAAGCCCGTAATAGCCGGCCGCCACCCACGGACCACGAACTTTCAGCGCACCGAAAGCCTTGCCGTCCCAGGGTAACTGCCGCCCGGCGTCATCGGTAATTTTCATCTCTATCCCGAATATTCCGCGCCCTGCCTTGAGTTGCAGCGCTTCCAGTTCCTCCGCAGGCAACTCCTGCTCCTGGCCCGCCTGCAGCGTATTGTAGGTACCCAGCGGACTGGTTTCCGTCATCCCCCATGCCGCGTGAACATAGACATCATGCCGGTCCCTGAACGTACTGACAATTGACGATGCGCAGGCCGCACCACCGACGACCACCCGGTTGAGACTATTGACCGGCTTTCCTGATTGTTCGAGATACTCAAGCAGCGCCAGCCAGACCGTCGGCACACCCGCCGATATCGTCACCCCCTCCGACTCGATCAGATCCTGCAGTGTCTCTCCGTCACCTGCCTTGGGCCCGGGCAATACCAGCTTTGCGCCAACCATCGGCGCTGCGTACGGCACACCCCATGCATTGACATGAAACATGGGGACAATCGGAAGAATGCACTCGCGGCATGAAAGCCCCATGACGTCAGGCATGATAATGGCATAGCTGTGCAGGATCGTGGCGCGGTGCGAGTAAACCACGCCTTTCGGATCACCGGTGGTGCCCGATGTATAACAGATGACACTGGCTGAGTTCTCATCCAGATCAGGCCATTCATACCGGTCCGATTCGGCCCCCAGCAAAGTTTCGTAACACAGCGCATTGGGCAGGCTGGTTTGCGGCATATGCGCTTCATCGGAAAGAATAATGAAACCCTCGACTCCGGATATCTGCTCCTGCAGCTTTTCCAGCAGCGGCACAATCAGCGGATCGACAAAAATATACCGGTCCTGCGCATGATTGATGATGAAACTCACCTGGCCGGCAAACAGCCTGGGATTGATGGTATGCAATACGGCACCGGACCCGGACACTCCGAAATAGGCCTCCAGGTGCCGGTGATCGTTCCAGGCCAGCGTAGCGATCCGGTCGCCTGCTTCTACGCCCAGGCGAGCGAGGGCATTGGCAAGCTGGCGGGAACGTCGAATGGCATCGCTGTAGCAGTACCGGTGCCGCGGATTGTCGAAAGTCACCGAAACGACTTCCTGGGTGCCGTGGTTGGTCTCGGCAAAACGGGCGATCGCAGAAATCAGCAAAGGTCTGTCCATCATCATGCCGCGCATAGCAGTTCCTTGTTCCATCTCTTCCAGTGTTCTATTCCCGGCCTTTGCTCTCGACATGCTTCCGGCAAAAGCACCCATGCGGCTAACCGCCTATATAATACATCTCCACTTTCTTGCGGCTGTTCGTCTGATCCGCCCGCTGCTCACTATAGCGATCTTCCCGGTCCTGCCAGCAACCGCGAATCATGGCCTGCAAATCTTCGTCGCTCGCGCCCGCACGCAGCGGTGTCCTGAGATCCAGCCCCTCCGAGGCGAACAGACAGGTAAACAGCCGGCCATCCGACGACAGCCTGGCCCGCGTACAGGCACCGCAAAACGGGTCGGTAACCGAACTGACGAAGCCCAGTTCGCCCTGTCCATCGTCGAACTGATAACGAACCGCGACCTCTCCGTGATAGTTCCTGGCAACCGGCTGAATCGGCCATTCCGCCCTGATTTTCTCCACCAGTTCACGGGAAGAAATGGTTTCGGACAGCTGCCAGTGGTTGATCGTACCGACATCCATGTACTCGATAAAACGAACAATGACACCCGTACCGCGGAAATGGCGTACCAGCTTGAGCGCTTCGTCTTCATTGACGCCGCGCTGGAGCACGGTATTGATCTTGATCGGAGTCAGACCCGCCGCGATCGCTTCTTCGATTCCCTCCAGAACACGATCCTTGTTGCCGCGCCCGCCGCTCATGACAGCAAAGGCCTTGTCGTCCAGGGCATCGAGACTGACGGTCACCCGGTGCAGTCCGGCCGCTTTCAGCGCCGATGCCTGTTGCGCGAGCAGCACACCGTTGGTGGTCAGTGCGATATCCTCGATCTGCTCGATGCGACTGAGATCGCCGATCAGATCCGGAAGATTCGTGCGCAGCAGCGGTTCCCCGCCCGTGAGGCGCAGCTTCCTGACCCCCATGCCCGTGAATATCCGCGTCAGCCGCAGAATCTCCTCGAAGGACAGCCGCTGGCTGGTGCCGAGAAATTCGAAATTCTTGTGGTACTTGTCCTCCGGCATGCAGTAAGGACAGCGAAAATTGCATCGATCCATGACCGAGATCCGCAGATCGTGTAACGGACGCTGCCACCGGTCCCGGATATCGCTTTCGGCATGGTCTGACAGAACGTATGGTTTTATTGTTTTTTCCAGCATGTGAGCCTCAGTATAAAGTAAAGATCCGGAGCCGGTCTCGTTTATACTGGCATATTCGGTTCGGATAATGACACGGTATGACGCATACAGACCTGCCGGCTGAGATGCTGGCGATGGAAATCCGCGAGCCCGGGGAGCCGTCGGTCCTGACGCCATGCAAAAGAGCGGTCCCCGTGCCCGCCGACGATGAACTGCTCATCAGGGTTGCAGCCGCCGGGGTCAATCGGCCGGATTGCCTGCAGCGCCGTGGCCTGTATCCGGCGCCCAGGGGCGCTTCCGACATACCGGGCCTGGAAGTCGCCGGGTCGATCGTGGCGATGGGCGCCGGCGTTGACCAGCGCCATCACCTCGGGGAAGACGGAATCCAGCCGGGCGACCGGGTCTGTGCGCTGCTCGCCGGGGGTGGCTACGCAGAATATTGCGCGGTACCGGCTCTGCAATGCCTGCCCATACCCGAAAATCTCGCCGGCACACATCCCGGGCACATCGACTGGGCGCAGGCGGCCGCCATTCCCGAAACGTTTTTTACCGTCTGGACCAACCTGTTCCAGCGCGGCGGACTGGTTGCCGGTGAAACGGCCTTGATCCACGGCGGGGCAAGCGGTATCGGCACGACCGCCATTCAACTGGCCTCGGCTTTCGGCGCACGGGTATTCGCCACCGCAGGGACTGCCGGGAAGCGGGCGTTGTGCGAACGCCTTGGCGCCGAAAAGGCCATCGACTACCACGAAGAATCCTTTGCCGAACTCACCCGGGCTCTGACCGACGGTGCCGGCGTCGATGTCATCCTCGATATCGTGGGCGCCAGCTATTTCGAAGACAACCTGCGTTCGTTGAAACACGACGGGCGGCTGGTGATCATTGGCGTACTGGGCGGCCGGAAGGTTGCGATGAACCTCGGCCAGCTGCTCACCAAACGGCTGACGATTACCGCCTCGACATTACGCGCACGAAGCGTGGCCGCCAAGGGCGAGATCGCCCGGGAACTGTTACACCATGTATGGCCGCTGCTCTCCTCCGGCCAGGTGGCGCCGGTTATCCAGGAAACCATGCCGCTGACAGAAGCAGCACGCGCGCATGAAATCATGGAAGCCAACGGGACGCTGGGAAAACTCGTACTGACAGTCGACTCATTCAAGGAAGGCCATTAGAAGATGTCTGCAACCAGTAATCACCCGTCGTTATTCCGGATAGACGTTGCCGAGGCAGAGGCCGCCATCTTCGATGGAATGCCGGTATTCCCGTCGAAACGCGTACCGCTGGACCAGGCGCTCGGGGGCATTTTGCGGGAACCTGTCACGGCAGAGCGCGACCAGCCGCCTTTTGACCGGGTCACGATGGACGGCATCGCGATCCGGTTCGAGGCCATCGAAAAAGGCCTTCGCAGATTCAGACTGGCCGGAACCCAGGGTGCAGGCGAAGCCGCCAGAGTGCTTGGCGATGCCGGCGATTGCATCGAGATCATGACCGGCGCCGTACTCCCCGAAGGCGCCGATACGGTCATCCCCGTCGAGCGGACCCGGTCAGCGGGAGATTACATCGAGCTCGAAACCGGCTACGAGCCCGGCAGTAAACAATGCGTACACCGGCAGGGCTCGGACCATTCGCAGGGACAAACGCTGTTGCAACCCGGCACCAGGATCGGCCCCACGGAAATGGCCATACTGACAGTGGGTGGAAAACCGGACGTGTCCATTACCCGGCAACCGGCTATTGCCGTGATTTCTACCGGCGATGAGCTGGTAGACGTCGGCAAGCCCGTCGAATTGTTCCAGATCCGGTCATCCAACGACCGCGCCATCGAATCCGCCCTGCAGCAGCGGGATTTCAGCAACTGCACCCGTTTGCAACTGCCGGACGATCCTGACTATCTGACCGGAGAGATCAGCCGGCTGCATGCCGGAAAAGATGTGCTGATTCTCAGTGGCGGGGTATCGATGGGCAAGTACGATTATATTCCGCAGATACTGAAAGAACTGGGTGTTCGGGTCGTGCTGCACAAGATCCTGCAACGTCCGGGACTGCCGATGTGGTTCGGCGTCGGCAAACAGGGCAAGCCCGTATTCGCCCTGCCCGGCAACCCGGTATCCAGCCTTGTCTGCCTGGCACGCTATGTCCTGCCTGCCCTGCAAAAAGCCAGCGGGCTGCCGGTCCCCCGGCCGGCCGTGGTTTGCCTGACCGAAACAGTCAGCGTCGATGCCGACCTGGCCTGTTTCCTTCCGGTCACGCTGTCTCACGCTGACGACGGCCGCGTTCTGGCAGCACCGAAACCGACCAACACCTCGGGTGACTTCGTATCGCTGGGCGGAACGGATGGATTCGTTGAACTGACGCGCAGCAGGAACCGGTTCCCTGCCGGAGGGGCCGTCCCCTTCTATCCGTGGTAGCGCCGGCTCCCTAACCCCTGAGCTGCTTTTTCACCTTACTTCTGGCGATTGCATGCTCGATGGTTTTTTTCGTGTACTTTTTCATCTTCTTTTCGGCCTTTTTGGTCTTTTTCCCGATGTCCTCCGACACCTGACGTATCTCTGACCGTGCGGACTGGACCTGGCGGGCGGCCTTGAGCGCCTTTTTTGCCGCTTTTTCGGCTTTTTCAGATTCTTTTTTGGCCTTCTTTACGGCTTTGCGAAGTGCTTTGGCCACCTTGTCTTTCTTAGCCACGCGATTGCCCTCTTACTCTTCCTCGTAGACATGATCGACCGGCCCGATGATCAGTGCGTCCGGCTCGTAAACAATAGATTCATCCCGGCCCGGATAGTCGAGCTGATAAAGAAAATGCCGCATACAGTTGACCCTGGCTCTTTTCTTGTCGTCCGACTTCACAACCACCCACGGAGCGTCTGCCGTATTGGTATGAAAAAACATGCTCTTCTTCGCCCGGGTGTAGTCATCCCATCTGTCCAGCGACTCCATGTCGACAGGACTGAGCTTCCAGCGCTTCAATGGATCATGGTGACGGGAATGAAAACGCCGCAGTTGTTCGTGTCGACTGACCGAGAACCAGTACTTGAACAGGGTCAGCTTGGCATTCACCAGCATGCGCTCCAGCGCCGGCGCCTGGCGAAGAAATTCCAGGTACTCGTTCGGTGTGCAAAAACCCATCACCCGCTCAACGCCGGCGCGGTTGTACCAGGACCGGTCGTAGAACACCATCTCGCCTTTGGTGGGCAGGTGGGCGATATAGCGCTGAAAATACCACTCGCCTCTTTCTCTTTCGGAGGGTTTTTCCAGAGCGACGACGTGCGCTGCGCGCGGATTGAGGTGTTCCATAAAGCGCTTGATGGTGCCGCCCTTGCCTGCCGCATCCCGGCCTTCAAAAATGCCCACGATGCGCTGCCCGGTATCCCGGACCCAGCTCTGGACCTTCAGCAGCTCTGTCTGCAGCAGATGCTTTTCCCGCTCATACTCCTCGAGGCCCATCTTTTCCGCGTAGGGGTACTGCCCCAGGTCGTAACTCAGCTGCTGCAGCTTACGCCCGGAGATGATCTTCGGCGAAGCCAGGCACTCTTTGGGGTTACCCAGGCGCTTGAGCAACCTGCGCAGTGCCTTCCTGCTTTTTTTCTTTCTGCCCATGGTGACTCCTCATTGTCCCCACCCGTAGCGGCAAAGCAAGGAACCCATTCTCAGCTTGCCGGTTCCGGCGCCGTACACACCGGCAAACAGGGCCCCTCCATCTGACTGACAGTGTAGGTGAGATATACCGGCCACGGTTATACGGGCTTTCCGCTTCACCGCTGCGACAATTCCCCAAACCCGGCCCCTTATTCGCCTTTTCTCTTGTTTTTCTGCCGGAACAGGGGAGAATAAATCCGCTGCCTTTTCCGGAGACCACCGTGGCCCATGACCCTGACGTTGTAAGAGACTTCCTCCCCCTGAATATCGCGGTACTCACGGTATCCGACAGCCGGACCGAGGAAACCGACAAATCGGGACAGCTGCTGGTTACCCGGCTGGAATCTGCCGGCCACCGGCTGGCTGCAAAGAAAATCGAGCCGGACGATATCTATCGGCTGCGCGCGCGGGTTTCGAAGTGGATTGCCGACCCGGAAATAGATGTCGTTATTGCCACCGGTGGTACCGGCCTGACGGGGCGCGACGGCACTCCCGAGGCGCTTGAACTGTTGTTCGATAAAACGATCGAAGGATTCGGCGAGCTGTTTCGTGCAATTTCCTACGAAGAGATCGGCACATCGACGGTTCAGTCACGTGCAATTGCCGGAGTAGCAAACGGTACCTACGTGTTCTGCCTGCCCGGCTCCACGGGAGCCTGCAGGACCGGCTGGGACAAGCTGATCGTTCACCAGCTCGATTACCGCACCAAACCCTGTAATTTTGTCGAACTCATTCCCCGCCTGATGGAAAAATGATGAGCAACTCTCCGCTTGAAGTGCATATGTTCCCCTGCCTGGAGGACAATTACTGTTATTTGCTGCACGACGAGGATACCGGCGCTACCGCTGTCATCGATACACCTGATGTTCCGGCCATCGAACAGGCACTGAAAAGCAGGGGCTGGCAGCTCACCCATATTCTGAATACCCATCACCACTGGGATCACGCCGGCGGCAACCTCGAACTGAAACAGAAAACCGGCTGCACGATCGTCGGCCCGAAAGCAGAAAAAGACCGGATTCCCGGCATCGACATCGCAGTAGGTGACGGCGACAGCTTCGATCTCGGGCAGCACACCGCACAGGTGTTCGATACCCCCGGCCATACCAGCGGCCACATTGTCTATCACTTTGAAAAAGACGGTGTCGCTTTTGTCGGCGATACGCTGTTTTCCATGGGCTGCGGCAGATTGTTCGAGGGCACACCTGAACAAATGTGGCATTCGCTGAGCAAACTGCTGGTCTGGCCGGACAACACACTGCTGTACTGTGCCCACGAATACACGCTAAGCAACGCCAGGTTTGCCGCCAGCATAGACCCCGGTAACACGCAACTGGCAGCCAGAATCGAAGAAGTCGAGCGGCTGCGGGCAAACCGGCAGGCAACCATTCCAACCACCGTGGGACTGGAAAAAAAGACCAACCCGTTCCTGCGCCCGGACGATCCCGGAATCAGGAAGCTGCTGGCGATGCCCGATGCAAACGACACGGCAGTCTTTGCTGAAATCAGACGGCGCAAAGACAGTTTCTAGCCGGGTCATCTGCCAGTGAGCGATAAAACCGACCGGCTGCTGGGACTCGACAAAACCATCACGCGACGGGATTTTCTCAATACCGCCGCGCTGGGCGCCGGCGCAGGTCTGCTGCAGGCATTGCCGCCGGTGGCCAGGGCTGCAGGCAGCGTGCCGTATTCCGAACAAGCCCCCGGTAGCGGCTGGTATGGCCCCGGCGGAATCGGCGATTACCGGACCTCGCACGGCAACACACCCGCTATCATCCGGCT
>JAJRXW010000124.1 GCA_024276095.1 Gammaproteobacteria bacterium | reverse complement strand
GATTGAGAAATTCAACTGCATATACTGCGGCTACGCAAACGGGATTGTCGAGTATATCCGCGAGGTGACGGCGCGCACGGAGCAGTACTGGTGCCCGATCAAGCATGCACGGCGTACGCCGGACCCGCATCGACGCGCCGAATCCTTTGTCGACTACGGCGATGCGGAAGCTTACAAGGCCCGTCTCGATGAGCTGCGCCGCGAGTGGTCGGATATACAGCAGGACGAAAATGATGCGGGCCGGTGAGGAGCCGGGCCGGCTACGGCACTCGTCAATGGCATATAATGAACGGCATCATCAGGAAGCCGGCAATGCGTTGGAGATGTAATGACTGACATGCAAGACATAGATTATGGTCCGCTTGAGGGGCTGGTGGGTGTCTGGAAAGGAGACAAGGGACTGGATGTCGCACCGGAGCCGGATGGTGTGGAAAACAACCCTTTCTACGAAACGATTACGTTTACCGCGATTGGCGACGTGACAAACGCAGAATCACAGGTTTTGTCGGCGGTTCACTACCGGCAGATGGTACAGCGGAAATCGAACGACGAGGTGTTTCACCATGAGACCGGGTACTGGATGTGGGACAAAAGCGCGAAAATCGTGATGCATTCTTTCGTCATCCCCAGGGGTGTATGTGTGCTTGCAGGAGGGGAGTATGCCGAAACGGAAAATGCGAACGGCGATGTGGTTCTCAGCGTGGCCGCAGGCATCGATGACAGCAACTGGCATATCATTCAGTCGCCTTTCATGCAGGAAAAAGCCCGGACTACGGAATTTCGTCACACCATTACTGTCGGGAAAGGGAGGCTGTCATATACCGAAACCACGTTCGTGGATATATACGGGAAGGTATTTGAGCATACTGACCAGAATGAACTGGGGTTACAGTAAGTTTGCACTGTTTCCTGAAGTGACATGCGCTGGCGCGGCAGACGGGTAGGATTGTCGCTGTGAGTTCCGCCAATTTCCGCAGTGTCGTACGCCGCTCCATTGCCGTTCGCGTCGGCGCGACAGCAGTTCTGCTGGGAGCGGTGTTCGCCGGTATCGCCGCGATCTCGGAGCGCGGCAGGATGCAGGAAGGGGTGATTGCGCTGGCCCGTGCGGAAACCGCCCGCTGGAATGTCGCTATTCGCGACCAGCTCGATCAGATTGCGTCGCTCGGTGCAGGGGGGTTGCAGGAGTCGCTGGATGATTTTGTAGCCGCGCGTGGCGACCGGACGCTCGAGCAGGGGCGCTTTGTCTATGTTCGGGTACGCGACATCGATGGCCGGCAGCTGGCAGAGCTCGAAGATGCCGGCTTTGCAAACCTGGAGAAGGTTCGCAAGGCGGTGGAAGATGCCGGTTTTCACCCTCCTGAGTCGGGTCATCACCGGGTGATCAGTGCCAGGCTTGGTGGCCAGCCGTACGTTGCCGTGCAGATAGGCCTGACTGACAGCAGCGGCGAGATCCGTGCCTGGATGGAGGGTGTCTTTGCACTGTCCGATGCCGAGCAGGCACGACTGCAGGCAAACGTATGGCGTGCCGTATTGCATGTATTCGTCGGGATACTGGTTACCGGCCTGATACTCTACCCGGTCGTATCGCGACTGCTCGACCGTCTTAGCGGGCTGGCCGACCGCCTGCTCGATGCCAACCTGGAAACCATCCAGGTGCTCGGTGGTGCAATCGCGAAACGCGACAGCGATACCGATGCGCACAATTACCGCGTGACGGTCTATTCGATCAGGCTGGCGGAGGCGACCGGCCTGGATGACACCCAGATTCAGGCCCTCATCAAAGGCGCGTTGCTGCACGATGTGGGCAAACTCGGCATTCGTGACAACGTGCTGCTCAAACCCGGTCGGCTTGACGAGGCGGAGTTTGAGGTGATGAAAACCCATGTCCAGCACGGTCTCGATATTACCGGTCGTGCCCACTGGCTGGCCGAGGCACATGACGTGGTTGGCGCGCATCACGAAAAATACAGCGGCGGCGGCTACCCGGCAGGCCTGGCCAGGGAGGAGATACCGCTCAACGCGCGAATTTTTGCCATTGCTGACGTGTTCGATGCACTGACTTCGCGGCGGCCATACAAGAAATCGATGTCTTTCGAGGAGACAATGCGGATTCTCGAAGAAGGGAGGGGAGAGCATTTCGATCCGCGATTGCTGGATCTGTTTATCGGAATCGCGCGTGAACTTTATGACCTGTTCGGCGGGATGGAAGGCGATGAGGCCCGCAAGGAGTTGGGCAGTATCATGCAGCATTACTTCCGGCGCGATACAGCTGCACTGATGCGCTAGGTGCGGATGTGTCGCTGAACGATGTCGTAACGTATTATGGATGAGCTGCCGGCATCGTCTTTCGTCGGCTGCCGATGCTGCAACCAACAAACACTGAATCGGGGTTTTCCATGACCAGGGCATTCTGTACTGCCGTATTGCTGCTGCTGGCGACCGGGTGTGCCTCGCCCGGGCCGGCAGACGCAGATCAACAGACCGGGCAGGTGATCGCCGGCATGCCGAAGGAGATCCGGCCGGATCGATCCTACCTGTTCTATCTTCATGGCCGCATTATTGAAGATGCCGGCCCGCGCCCGACCCACCCGAGGTTCGGGATCTACGAATATGCCGGGATTCTCGATGCGCTCGCGGCGGCCGGATTTACCGTCATCAGCGAACAGCGGGGGCCGGGTACGAACGTCAGCGAGTACGCCGGGCGTATTGCCGGGCAGGTAAAGGCGCTGTTGGACGCCGGAGTCGCGCCCGAGTCCGTAACTGTCGTTGGTTTTTCGAAAGGCGGGGTGATCGCCATAGAAGTGTCTTCGCTGCTCCGGAACGAACGGGTCAACTTTGTTTTCCTGGCCTCGTGCGGCAGATGGGGCGTTCGACCGGATATACGGGTCTCCGGACGTATCCTGTCGGTCGTGGAAACCAGTGACAGGGTGGCCGGTGAGTCCTGCGATCTGCTGTACGGGCATGCGGGCGAGGTGTCGGGCAGGCGCGAGGTGACCATCAGTACCGGTGAAGGCCACGGTGCTTTCTACCGGCCGCGGGCTGAATGGATGCAGCCCCTGGTTGCATGGGCCTCCGGAGCAACGCGCTGATCATGGCTTCTTTGCGGATCGCCCATACTTTCGATATCGGTTCCTTCGCGGCAATAAAGGCGCTGCTCGAAAGCAGGGGTGTCGAGACCCTCGATATTGCGCTGGGCGGGCATCTGGCCATTGCGGGCGCTGACCAGGGCTATTACCTGGAGGTCGTTCCGGACGACAGGGCCAGGGCCTGCCGGATTCTCAGGGAGAATGATCTTGGCAAATACCTGCTGGAAAGTATTGCCTGACGGAGGGAGTTTTGGATCTGGGGGGCTTTACGACCGAGCTACTGTTTTTTCTGTTCCTGGCCGGGGCCGTCGCAGGCTTTATCGATGTTCTGGCGGGCGGCGGCGGGCTGATCACGATGCCGGCCCTGATCCTGAGTGGCGTACCGCCTCTCTCCGCGCTGGGGACGAACAAACTGCAGGGCAGTATGGGAACCGCAACGGCAACCTACATG
>JAJRXW010000123.1 GCA_024276095.1 Gammaproteobacteria bacterium | reverse complement strand
GAATACGTGGGCGAAGAACGCATCGAAGTCGAAGCAGGCAGCTTCGATGCGCTTCATTACCGGTTCGTTTCATCGCCCGGACTGCCCCAGGAGCATCCGCCCTACGATGTCTGGTGCACCAATGACGAGGATTTCCTGTTTCTCAGAGGCGAGGTCGCAGGATACATGCAAACTGCCTATGAGCTGGTGGAACTGATCGAATGAACGGTACCGGTGCGCGCTGAGTTTCAGTTCACGCTGTCTATCCACTCGTTGACCAGTTCCTCGAGTACGTCCAGCGGGACTGCCCCGTTGGTGATAACGACATCGTGAAATGCCCTGATATCGAATTTGTCGCCCAGTTTTTCCCTGGCCATTCTGCGCAGTTCGAGGATCTTGAGCATGCCGATCTTGTAGGCCGTTGCCTGTCCGGGCATCACGATATGCCGTTCCACCATTTTCACAATCTCACCGGGCGGGTTGGCGGTGTTGGCAGCGTAGAAATCGATGCCCTGTTGTCGCGTCCATTTCTTGTAGTGGATGCCGGTATCGACAACCAGCCGGCAGGCGCGCCAGAGTTCTGCCGACAGTCTGCCGAAATCGGAGTAGGGGTCAGTGTAAAAGCCAATTTCTTTCGGCAATAATTCCGAATACAGCGCCCAACCTTCGATATAAGCGGTATAGCTGCCGTATTTGCGGAAATCGGGAATCCCGGGTAATTCCTGCGCAATGGCAATTTGCATGTGATGGCCGGGAATGCCTTCATGATATGCAAGTGCTTCCATTTTGTAAGTCGGCATGTTGCTCATGTCATAGAGGTTGGCATAGTAATATCCCGGCCGGCTGCCATCCGGTGCGGGCCGTTGGTAAAAAGCTGTGCCGGCGGACTGCTCGCGAAAGGGCTCAACTCTTTTAACGACGATATCCGCCTTGGGCTTGACCAGGAACAGGTTGTCCAGTTGCCCTTTCATCGTTTCGATCAGCTGCGTGGCTTCCGCAAGATACCGGGCTCGTCCTGCCTCGGTATCGGGATAGACAAACTGCTGGTCGGTGCGCATGAACTCGAAGAAGTCCTGTAAATCGCCGTCGAATCCGATCTGCGCCATCAGGGCGCGTATTTCGCCATGGATGCGTTTGACTTCGCTCAGGCCGATCTCGTGAATTTCCGCGGCGCTCAGGTTGGTGGTCGTCATGTTTTTCAGCGCAATCGCGTAATAGGCCTCACCGTCCGGCCATTTCCAGATGCCATCGTCGGTGGTGGATTTTTCCTCAAGCTTTTTGAGATAGTCGACAAGATTCCGGTAGGCGGGAACCACCGAGCCATCGATCGCCTGTTGTGCCCTGTTCAGCAGGTCAGCGCGGGTTGCTGCATCGATTGCATCCACGGCTTCGACTTTGGCGCTGAAGTCGCTGATCAGCACGTCGCCACCGATGATGTTTTCGCTGTCGCGAATCACGTGCGCGAAAACAAATGTCGGTGGAATGATCCCTTTTTCCTCGCGGGCAATCAGGTTGACGATCAGCTGATCGATGAGTTCATCGACCCCTTCAAGTCTTGAGATGTAAGCTTCGGCATCCGATTGATCGGAGATCTGATGCATGTTGATCAGGAAACTGGGGATAAACGAATGCCGCCCGAACATCTGGTTGACCGGGTAGTTATGGAACCGGTATTCGAATTGATCTATCTGCCGTTGCGAATTACGGACGAACAGGTCGTAGCTGATTCTCGTTTGACTGTCCAGCAGATCGTAGTCCACCAGCTGTTTCAGTCTGGCGAGTTCCTGTTGGGTAATCGCCAATTCCCTTTTTGCGTTGGCATCGGAGATATCGTCCCATTTGCCATAGTCTTTATGGATGCCCAACTGGGTCTGGAACTCGGGGCTGCGATCGACTTCTTCATTGAATACCCGTGCAAAAAACGCGTTGGCTTTTTTCGACTCGCTGACGGTGTTTTTTTCCGGTGCCGGTTGACACGCTGACAGGCCGATCACGGCGAACGCGATGACGAAAACCAGTCGCTTGAAGTGGATCATTTGCTTTCTCCTCCCCCGGGGTTCGGGCGTGGCATGAAATGGATCGAAGATCATCCGCATTCCTGCATCTTCTGTATTTCGATATGGTACAGGCTGTCTAGCCGGATTGCCTGTTTGCGAAGCGTTTGCGAAAAGCTTCCAGTGCCACGGCACACTCCTCGACAATCGGGCCGCCAAAGGCATCCTGCCGGATATATGCCCACCAGTCAGCCGTTCTTGGCGTGGAGTCGATGATTCGCACCGCATTCATGTTTTCCAGCGGGGCATCGAGGAAAAAGAAAGTGGGCAGCAGGGCGCAGTCGGCCAGCGTCAGGTTCTCACTCCAGGCGTAGGGGCCCGGACCCATGAAATGCACCAGGTGCTCGATCGCCTGGCAGCCTTCGGCGATGGCCGCTTCGATCTTCGCTTCGTCGGTATTTTTGGTGAGCATCTGCCGCAACATGGCTGACACGGGCGGCCAGACATACAGGTCCACAATACGGCTGAGCAGGCGAACCTGGTTGCGCTCGGTGGCCGTTGCAGGCAACAGGGCCGGCTCCGGGTAGCGGTCCTCGAGATACTGGCAAATGATGTCGGACTCGGGCAGCGTGATCTCCCCGTCAACCAGCGTGGGAATTTTTCCCATCGGGTTCAATGCCAGGTAGGCGTCGCTCTTCAGACCTCCGTCGGGCAGTTTCATATCGAACGCCAGTCCCTTGTACTTCGCTGCCATTACCGCACGCGCAGCCCACGGCGATGCCATGGATCCATAAATGGTAATCATTTTTCTCGTTTCCTCATTTATCGGGTATCGTGGCGCCTTTTGCGGGTCAAAATAAGGAGCCACTCTCTTGAATCGGACACCGGGATTCTACTACGGCTGGGTCATCGTGGCGGTCTCGATGATCATGCTCTGGGTTAACAACGGCATGATTTTCGCCGGTTTGACGGTATTCGACGAAGAACTGTTGCGCGTGCTCAAAGAGGCTACGGGGGAGCAAAACCTGCTCGGCCAACTCAAGTTTCGCGACACCATTACCCTGATTGGCGGCGGGCTGATGGCGCCGATCGCCGGGGCCATTGCCGATCGTATCGGCGTCCGGCCGCTGATGGTTTGCGGTCTGCTGTTGCTGGCCACGGGCAACTTTCTCTATTCCCGGGTCTCGGGGTTTGGCGATATCTATGCCATTCACGTGCTCCTTGCGGCATCGATTGCCAGCGCAGGCCTGGTGGTCAATGTCATCATCGTTTCGCGCTGGTTTGTCCGGCACCGGGGAACGGCTATGGGAATTGCCATCGCGGGCAGCAGCCTGGGAAATGCCAGTATTCCCCAGCTGAACACCTGGCTGATTGCGGAATACGGGTGGCAAACGGCATTTGTATACGGCAGCGTATTGCCGCTGCTGTTAATTCCAATGGTGCTGTTTGTCATACGGGAAAAACCGCAGGATCCCGGGCCGGAAGCGATGGCAGGGCCGGGCGGCACCTCCGCCCAGCCTGTGCAGCCGGTGACCAGCATGAGCTTTTCCGAGGCGATCAGGACACCGGCATTCTGGATACTGGCGCTGATCGCAATGACTACTTTCTATTCGGTGCTGGCCATCATGGCGCATCTGTTTTTGCATATGCGGGGGCAGGGATTCGAAGCTCAAATGGCCGCCAGCGGTCTGGGTGTGCTGTTCAGCCTGGGCCTGCTGGGCAAGGTGCTGAGCGGTTTTCTTTCGGATCGTTTTGGCACAAAACCCGTCCTGCTGGTGACCCTGTCGATCATGGCGGTGGGTGCCGTGATGCTGATCAGTACCAATGAGTTTACCTTCTGGCCGGCGCTGACCCTGTTTGGCCTGGGGTGGGGCGGGCTGTACACCCTGCTGCAGGTGCTGGCGGGCGATCTGTTCGGTGTTCAGGATCTGGGCAAGATCCTGGGTACCATCACCATTCTGGATTCATTCGGCGGCGGGATGGGGCCTTTTCTGACCGGCGTGATGTTCGACAATTTTCAATCGTACACGATTCCGTTTGCGGTAATCGCGGGCCTGGTGTGTTTTGCTGTTTTTCTGGCGACCAGGCTGCATACGGATCCGGCAGCATACCGGGCCTGACGGCAGGCTTTCAGCACCATATTCCGGGACACGAACCATGACGCATCCATTCAGACCCAGCGCAGCGCTGCAGGGCGTTCGCTACGAGATCAGAGGCAAACTGGCCGGCCGGGCCCTGGAACTGGAGCGCCAGGGCTACGAAATCATATCCCTTAACATCGGCAATCCCGGTGTTTTCGGCTTTCGCACTCCCGAGACCATGAGACTGGCAATGATCGAGAATCTGGGCCAGAGCGAAGCCTACAGCCACCAGAAAGGCGTGTTTCCGGCCCGTGAGGCGGTCGTCATGCAGCAGCAGGACCGGGGTATCGGCGATGTCTCGGCCGAGCACGTGTTCATCGGTAACGGCGTCAGCGAGCTCATCGATTTGAGTCTGCGTGCCTTGCTCGATCCGGGCGATGAGGTCCTGGTGCCCAGTCCGGACTACCCGTTATGGACGGCGGGCGTCACGCTGAACCAGGGGAGGGCCGTCCATTACCCTTGCCCGCGGGAAAACGGCTTTGAACCGGACCTGGAAGCACTGGCGGCGCTGGTAACGCCCAGGACCCGGGCGCTGGTGATTATCAACCCCAATAACCCGACCGGAGCGGTGTATTCCCGCAAGACGCTGGAGTCAATGGTGGCCATTGCCGAGCAGCACCAGTTGATGGTGCTCAGCGATGAAATCTATGACCAGATGACCTATGACGAGGCCTGCTTCATACCGGTGGCGCAGCTGGTACATAACACGCTGTGTGCCACCTACAGCGGCTTGTCCAAGGTTTACCGGGCCTGTGGCTACCGGGTGGGCTGGGTGGTGTTCAGCGGTGAGCGGGAGCAGGCACAGGCCTATCTCGATGCGCTGGACCTGCTGGCGTCGCTGCGCCTGTGCAGCAACGTGCCGGGCCAATGGTCGGTGCAAACGGCACTGGGCGGATTCCAGAGTATCGGCGGGCTGGTCGAACCGGGTGGCCGGTTATACGAATCGCGCCAGGCGATTCTGGATGCGGTGGCCGCCAGCCGTTACCTGAGCCTGGTGCCGCCGTCGGGTTCGATGTATGCGTTTTTGAGCGTCGATCAGAATTTGTTGCCGCAGTTCGACGACCGGCAGTTTGCACTCGACCTGCTGGAGAAAAAGCACGTACTGGTGGCGCCCGGGACCAGCTTCAATGTCAGTTACAATGATTCGTTTCGAATCACACTGTTGCCGGATGCCGGGATGCTGATGGATGTCTTTCAGCGTATTGACGAAATCCTGACCGCCTATGCGTCTGAGCATAGTGATAATTAACTGCAAGTATCATATGTAATGCATTGTATAAACTAGATAATTCAGAAGAATTCATGCGGGATGCGCTGACCCGTGGGGCTACTGTCGTGACCGCCAACAACCGGCTGGCGCGTTATCTGCATCGCGACTTCAATCTTGCCCGGGCCGCCGGCGGGCTGACCGCCTGGGCGACGCCGGATATCCTGCCGTGGAATGCCTGGCTGGATCGCCTGTGGCGGGAATCCCTGCTTGCAGGGGGCGTGGCAGGCAGCAATGCCTTGCTCAATGAACAGCAATCCCGTTTCACCTGGGAACGTGTCATACGCGAGCAGACCCGGGGCGATCCTTTTCTGAGCCGCCAGAGTGTCGCACGGCTCGCTCAGCGCGCATGGCGATCCTGTTGCGACTGGGCGATAAGCGAGCAAACCCTGCAAGAGGCCGCAACCAGCCATGACAGCCGGCAGTTTGCTTTGTGGGCCGGCCGTTACCGGCGCTATTGCCTGGCGCAGCGCTGGACTGACCTGGGGCTGCTGCCCGAACTGCTCGGTGATGATCTTCGCTCCGGGCTGTTAAAGCCTCCGGCAGAACTGCTGTTTGCCGGTTTCGATGTCTGGCCGCTGCAACGACAGCAGTTTGCGGAACAGTTTGAAGCGGCGGGCAGCCGGGTGGTGTGCCTGCCTGTCCATGACGATGTTGATATCGCGGCGCCAGAGCACGCAACCTCCACGGTTTTCAGCGACGAGCAACAGGAGCTGGAAGCTGCTGCACGGTGGGCAAGATACCAGCTGGAAAACGATGCCAACGGCACCGTTGCAGTGGTGATTCCGGATCTTGCGCAGCGTGCAGCACAGGTCCGCCGTACGTTTCTGAATGTGCTCGAGCCGGGCTGGCAATCGCCGCTGGCTTTTGCCGCGCCCATGGCCTTCGCCAGGAGCGCTGTTCCGCCGGTCAATATTTCCTACGGGTGGCCTTTATACGACTCGGGGCTCGTCCATGGTGCGTTGCTGGCGCTGAAGCTGGCAGTTGGCCGAATGGATTACCGTGAGCTGGGTGTATTGCTGCGGTCCCGTTACCTTGGTGGTGGCAGCGACGAACGCAGCGGTCGGGCCAGGCTGGATATCTGGCTGCGCCGCCGGATCGGCACCGAGATCGAGCTGGCCACGATCACGGCCAGGGCTCATGAGTGGGCGCCTGTTTTTGCCGGCATCGTGGAGCGGGCTGCGGCGCTCGATCAGGATACATCGGGTCGAATGGTTCCCGGCCAGTGGGTGAGCCGGGTGGGCGATTTCCTGGTGGCGGCCGGCTGGCCGGGTGACGCACCACTGAGCAGCACCGAGTACCAGGCAAGCGAAGCCTGGCATCGCTTGCTGGTTTCTTTCGCCGCTTGCGACCAGGTGCTGGGGAGCATCTCGCTGCGCCAGGTCATCGATATTCTGACCGGGATGGCGCGCGAACAACTGTTCCAGCCCGAGGGCCCTGATGGCGGCATTCAGGTGCTGGGCATGCTGGAAGCCATCGGTCAGCAGTTCGAAGCGGTCTGGGTGTGTGGCATGACCAGCGATGCCTGGCCGCCGGTCGCCCGGCCGGATCCCCTGATTCCACTGGGTCTGCAAAGGCGCCTCGGAATGCCGGATGCCTGTGAGGAGGACACCCGCAGCAGGGCGATAGCGAGGCTCTCCGGCATACTGTCCGGTGCAACCGAAGCCCGGATCAGCTGGGTACAGTGGCATGAAGACGAGCAGCGCGATCCCAGTCCGGTGGTCGAGCGCCTGCCTGCGCGGGATCGCAAACTGCTGCCGGCCAGCACGACGGGTCCCTGGCGTGAGCGTATGAGCGGCAGTTGCCGGCTGGAACTGTTGCCCGTTGCCGCGGATGCCGCCCCCGGACTGACCGGGGCCGAACATGCCCGTGGCGGCGCGTCGCTGCTGGCGCACCAGGCCGCATGCCCGGCGCGGGCATTCGTGCAGTGGCGCCTCGGCGCTGAAGAAATCGAAGTACCGGCCATCGGCATCAATGCCGCGGTCCGCGGAATGATAGTCCACCGGGCGCTGGAACGGCTTTTCGGACTGACCGGCAGTCCCCTCGCTATAGCGCAGATGGATGAGGGCCAGCGCAGGCAACAGCTGGAGGAAGTGATCGCAGAGACGCTGGCAAGCTATCTTCCCCTGGGTCAGCCATTTATCGCCAGGCTGGCGCAGTTTGAAAGGGAGCGCCTGGTGCCACTGCTGGAACAGCTGCTGGCATACGAGCGCGAGCGTACCCCGTTCGAAGTGATCGCCAGGGAACAATCCTGCCAGGTCACCGTCGGTCCGTTAACGCTGCGCCTGCGCCTGGATCGAATCGATCGGTTAAACAACGGTGCAGAACTGGTTCTCGACTACAAGACCGGGCAATTCAGTCTGGCCGGCTGGAACGGACCACGACTGGCCGATCCGCAATTGCCCCTGTATGCCACGACCAGTGAGGCACAGGGCGTTGCGATCATGCAAATCAATGACAGTGGAATTCGGGTCCTGGGTGTCGGTGCAGAGGACCTGGATGTTGCCGGTATCAAGGCCGTGCAAAAGGCGTTTCCAAACGGGCCGGCGGACTGGCCTGCGCTGGTTGACTACTGGCATCGTTGTTTGCAGACCGTGGCAACGGAGTTTGTTGCAGGAGACTTCAGAATCGACCGCCGGAACCGGTCCCTGGCGGAGGGGCCATATACGATGCTGACGCGTATCCGGGACCTCGATGAAGGTGTGACGGGAGCGGTCGATGACACCGGTTCCTGATCAGCAGGCTCGCTTGCGGGCACTCGACCCGTCAGCCTCGTTTATCGTTCAGGCGCCGGCGGGGTCGGGCAAGACGGGTTTGCTGATCCAGCGCTACCTGGGGCTGCTTGCGGTGGTTGCAGAACCCGAACAAATCCTTGCCATTACCTTTACGCGAAAAGCTGCGGCCGAGATACGCACCCGAATCCTGAACGCACTGCATGAAGCGCGGAAAGAAGAGTCCGGGCAACCGCAAAACGACCATCAGCGGCGAACCCGAGAGCTGGCTGTTGCTGTGCTGAAAAAGGACCGGGAACAGCAATGGGGTCTTTATGAGCATCCGGCGCGCCTGCGGGTGGGAACCATCGATTCGGTGAATGCCCGAATTGCCGGCAGTTCGCCATTGAGTGCCGGAACGATTTCACTGAACAGGACGACTGACGATGCAGGTGCCCTGTATCAGGAAGCGGCCCGCAAGACACTGGCGCTGGCGGTTGATTCGGATCGCTACGGTACGGCTGCAGGTCTGTTGCTGCAACATCTTGGCAATAGCACCGATCGTTTTGAGCGCCTCGTCATCGCAATGCTCCAGCGCCGGGATCAATGGCTGCAGATAATCGGCTCGGGGGACGACACGCCGCTGTTGCGGGAGCGGCTCGAAGCCGGTCTGAGGAAACTGATCGACAGGTCACTGCTGCGCCTGCGCAGCGCCATCCCGACCGGTCACGATGCGTCGATTACGGAACTGATGGATTATGCGGCCCGGAATCTCGCCCGGGAAAACCCGGCGTCGATTGTCGTGGCCTGGGCGGGCCGCCGGGAAATGCCGGACCCGGTTGGTGAGGAGCTGGCGCTGTGGAAAGGCCTGGTCACCACCTTGCTGACAAACGAGAATCGATGGCGCAAGCGGCTGAATAAGCACCAGGGATTTCCGCCCAAAAAAGACGGTCGTAAAGATCAGGTTGCCGAGCTGATCGCCATGCTGCGGGAGATTCCATCTCTGCAGCCTATTCTGGCCGAGGTCGCCCGGTTGCCCGAGCCGCGCTATGCGGACCGGCAGTGGGCAATACTGGAAGCATTGCTATCGGTGTTGCCGGTTGCGGCAGCCCATCTGAAGCTCGTGTTCGCGGCTCGAGGTGAAACCGATTTCCAGGAAGTTGCCCATGAAGCGCTGCGTTCGCTGGGCGAGGAGGGTCGTCCGACCGAGCTGGGTCTTTCGCTCGATTACCGGATCAGCCACATCCTGGTCGATGAGTTTCAGGATACCTCCAGGAGCCAGTTCGATCTGTTGCAGGCACTGACCCGGGGCTGGATGCCCGGGGATGGCCGGACGCTGTTTCTGGTGGGCGATCCGATGCAGTCGATTTACCGTTTTCGTGAGGCGGATGTGAGCCTGTACATTCGTGCCCGCGACTACGGCATCGGGGAAGTCAGGCTCGAGTTTCTGCGCCTGCAGGCAAACTTCCGCTCTGAACCGGCCATTGTCGAATGGACCAATACGACGTTTGGCCAGCTGTGCGACGAGCCGGAGAATATTGCCATCGGGTCGGTCGCTTTTGGCCCCGGCATCGCAGCCAACAGGGATTCCGGAGCAGGCGGTGTCAGTATTCACTGGGTTCCAAGGGACGAAAAACAGCAGGAGGCTGCATGCATCGTCGCGCTGATCGAAAAATCTCTGGAGCATTCTGCTGACGAGAGTATTGCTGTCCTGGTGCGCAGCCGCGGCCACGCGGTGGCGTTAATAGAGGCATTACGCAGTGCGAAAATCCTTTTTCAGGGCCGGGGGCTCGATTCGCTGGGCCAGCGCAGTGTCGTGCAGGACCTGGCCGCGCTCACCCGGGCACTTGGCCATGTTGGCGACCGGCTGGCATGGCTGGCGCTGCTTCGCACACCTTGGTTCGGTCTGAGCCTGGTGGATCTGCACCGCCTTGCGAGCGCCGATCTGGAAGCGTCGATCTGGGATTTGCTGAACAGCCCTGCGGTATTGGAGCAGCTCAGCGCAGATGGCCGGCAACGGCTGGATCGCCAGCGGCCCTGCCTGGATGCAGCCCTGAACGGCAAGGGACAGCATCGCTTGCGGGACTGGGTAGAGGGTGTCTGGCAGGAACTGGGCGGTGTGGCGATACTCGACGATCCGGAAGATTTCGAGTGCGCCGACAGCTTCTTCGGTTACCTCGATCGGCTGGATCGCGGTGGTGACTGTATCGATGGGGTACAGCTGACTGAAACCCTGAATGAGCTGCCGGTGTCCGGGACCCGCGCCACGGCACCCGTGCAACTCATGACCATGCATAAAGCAAAGGGGCTTGAATTCGATACCGTCATTCTTCCGGGCCTGGGTTACCGCACCCGCACCAGCGATCGGCCGGCTTTGTTGTTGTCGCAGGATGTATACGACCCGGATGACCCTGTGACGGTGCTTGCGCCGATCGAGGGCAGCGGTGCAGACAACGATGCGATCCATGATTTTCTCTGGCATTTCGAGCAACTCAAGGACAGCCGCGAGCAAATTCGGCTGCTGTATGTTGCCGCGACACGGGCGAAAAAAAACCTGCACCTGTTTGCCCAGGTGACGCTCGATAATGAGCAGCACATCAAACCGCCTCCGGCTGCGACATTGCTGGGGAGGCTGTGGCCGGCGATCGAGCGCCGGTATTCGCTGCAGGATGTGCGCTATGCCACCGGATGCGGCGAGCCCCGGGATCGACCGCACGATTCGCCGCACTGGGTGCAGATCCCCATTCGTCGCCTGCCGGTCGAATGGCGGCCATCGTTGCCCCCGGACAGCTGCCGGGCGATGACAGAAACCGCGCATGTCGACCGGCAGGCAGTCGTTTTCGACTGGGCCAGCCGCTGGGCGATGCACGTCGGCTCGGTAGTGCATCGGTGCCTGCAGTACTTCGCGCAGGCCGGTATCGAATCATGGGATGAGGCCAACAGCACACAGCTGCGACCGGTCGTCGAGAGGATGCTGAAAAGCGAAGGTACGGACGATGAGTCGCTGCATCGCGCCGCCGACCGGGTGATGGCAGCACTGGCAGCAACGCTTGAGGACGATCGTGGCCGCTGGATATTATCGGCCGGTCATCAGCGCGCAGCGAATGAGCTGGCGTTGACGATCTGCGACAGGAAGGGGTTTCGAAGGCTGGTACTGGACCGCACTTTCATTTGCGCGGATGGTTTCCGGTGGATCATTGATTACAAGACCAGCACCCATGAAGGGGGCGATCTGGACGCTTTTCTCGGTTCCGAAGTCGATCGTTACCGGCCGCAGCTGGCCGCATATCGCGATGCAATGGCCCGGCACGATCCCAGCGAGAAGATCCGTACGGCGCTCTATTTCCCGCTACTGGGTATATTCCATGAGGTCGATACGTCCGCAGGCAGCGGTCCTCACAAGGAACCGGCCAGCGAAAATTCGTAGCCTCCCTGCGGGCTCGCAGGGCCGAGGAGCTGCAGGGCCTGCGACAGCCTGGCCGGTGTCCCCGGACGGGCGGCAATACGGCCATTGAGTTCATAGTTCGCCGGTGGTGTCAGAATCAGCTCGGCCGAAACCTCGAATGGACCGTCGAGGTCCTGTACCAGCCCCCGCAGGACCCGGTCGTCTGCCAGCTCGTCGGTATCGAAGACAACTTCAAATCCCGCCGTGACCGCCGGCTTCGATGCAGTGGCCGGCAGGAGAGGATAATTGCCGGCCCTGACGATGCCGACAGCGCTTCGAAACCAGCCATCGGCAACTTCAAGGTGCTCGAAGCGCGCTGACAGGTCACCGGCCGCTGCAGGCATGCCGGCGAGAGCGGCCAAAGGGTTTATTGCTGCTGCCAGTTCCAGGTTCGATATGCTCAGTACGCCGCCGATCGACAGCGTCAGGTGGCCGCTGGCAAACCCGCCCGGCAGCTTTGACCTGAAATCCATACCCAGCCGTCCGAGCAGCAACGACAGCGGCGCGATCTCCCAGTCGGTATCGCGCAGTTCCAGCCCCTGAACCCTGATGCTGCGTGCCTGTCCGTGCCATAGCGTTCCGCTGATGCCGCGCAGCTGAATATCCATCGATTCGGCTGCCGTCGCAAGTATCCGCGCCGGGGGCAGCAACAGCAAAAACAGGACGAAAGAGATACTGCCTGCTGCGATCAGCGTATTACGTTGACTCATCAGCGGGCCAGCACCAGGTTACAGTTGACCCGCCCGGGTTCCTGGGCGCTGTCGATACTGGCCGATACCGTGGTCAGGGCAAAATTCGTCTGCAGTTCGGATAACCAGCTCACCATCGCATCGAAAGGCGCATTTTCAAACCGCAGCCGAATGCTGGAATTCCCGTCGGGCTGGTTTCTTTTCAGAAAAGCACCCAGGCCATAGCGGCGCGTGGTGCGGTCCACCAGCACCACCAGTGACTGGTTCGAGTCCGCGCCGGCGGGTGCCGGAACACCGGGTACCGGCCCAAATCGCGCCCCGGCCGTTTCCAGTTCGCTCAGCAACTGCAGCTTGTCGTCGATACGCTGCTCGGCCAGTGTTTTACCGGTCACAATCGGTCGTATGATTGCCACGATGATGATGGCAACTACGGCTAGAGCAGCCGCTGCCGATACCAGCAGTCGTTCCCGGGGGGCGAGTTGTTGGAACCAGTTGTTAATCGGTACTGTTTCATGATCATTGCGAAGGCCGTTTGATTCGGATGCGACCGTCTACCCGGTCTCCGGATGCACTGGCAGACTGTATTTCTGCGTTCAGGCCGCTTTCTTCAGTGACCTGCTGTTGAATCCTGTCGAGAGTTTCCACGCCGGGGGCCTGCAGCCGCAACTCCATGAGTCCCGATCTGAAATTGAGTGAATCGAGCTTCGCGTCTTTCTGGCTGGTCACGGCTTTGGCGACCGCCTGCAGCGTGTCGAGAAACGGAATGTCACGGGACTGTCCGGTGGCCTGGCCCCGCGCTCTGAGCAGCGATTCCATCTGGGCCCTGGGATCGCGAATGGTATTGACATCGGGGAAGGCATAGCGAAACGCCGCTTCGATCTCGCTGTCAAGCCGGGCGACCTGCTGGTTCATTGCGCGTAATTCCACAAAATTGATGCCCATGGACACAACGCCCAGTGCCACCAGCAGCGCCACCGCGACACGCCATTCGGGCAAATAGGCGGCAATATTGGAGCGGCGCGCGAACTTTCCCTGCAGCAGGTTGATCCCCGGCTGCGCGACAATATGGCGCGCCAGATGGGGCAGTGCACCGCCGGACAGCAGCTTGATGTCCAGCATGTTTGTTGCAGCGCGCAGTTTGTCCCACAGCGGGTCCAGTTCTTCGCCGGTCTGACTGGCGCAATACACCTGAAGGTTGATGGGTGTCGGTGTTTCTTCTTCGTCACCCGATGGTTGCCGGCGTGCCAGCCATAAATCCAGCATGAATTCGAGTTGCGGAAGATCGATGACACTGGTTTCGCCGTCCGGGTCGCGCAGAATTGCACCGGGATCGGGCCCGTTTTGTTCGATCAGCAGTGTGGCTGTAGAGGGTATGTCACCGATTGCGTCACTGTCAGCATAGAGCGCAGCGAGATCCAGCCCGGCCGACCGGCAACGATCCTTCCACTCGGCGACTTTATCGTTGTGGACCACGGCGACCGGGACGGTCCCTTCCGAAGAGCGTTGGCCGGCGGCAAAATGGAGCGATTCAATATCTTCTGCCAACAGGTCTTCGAGAGCGAACGGCAGGATCTGGCGTAATTTTCCGCGATTGCTCAGGGGAACCCGGATATTGGTTCGCAATACATCACGGGCGGGTACCAGGGCAATCACGCGGCGACCTGCAGCGGTAGCAGCGGCATCAGCGAGCCGGCCGTTAAAAGGCCCGGCAATGACAGTGCCGGCCTGATCAACGGCAACCCAGTCCGCCAGATCCGGGTTGCTGTTCAGTCGAATTATCAGGAATTCATTCATCTTGGTCCACGTCGGTCCGAATCGGGACGGGAAGATCGTAACTGCGAAGCAGCGGGATGACGTCCTGATTGGTTTCCGCCAGCAAACTGTACATAGTCAGCCGGGTGCTGCCAATAGATACGATCACGGTCAGCCCAAAGTAATCGGTCGCCACATCCAGCAAAGACCAGACTTCCGGCCCGAAATTGTTCTGAAACGCAGCTCGGTCGTCAAAGGGCCGGTCCTGCACCAGGCGTTCGATATCTGCGGGGGTCAGCCCCGTCTCGAGCGACTGCAGCACTTCTTTCGTAGCAGTATTGATATTCACCTTGGCGGCCGCGACCGACATCGGCGGCAGCACCGACAGGTGCGGCGCCAGCCTGTCGTAGATTTCCTGGTTAAAGCCTTCGACCGCCATCAGTTCGGTGGGTGTCGTAAACCAGAAGTTGGCGGTGCGGTAAGGCGGTATTTTGGAGGTGTAGATATCGTCTTCTGCGCCGGTGAGCGATGCAAGATCATCCGGATCGATCCAGTCTACCACTGCATCCGCCAGCCCCGGGTCCAGATCCAGTATGACTAGCAACTGCTTGAACTGCTCGAAGGCAATCCTGTCCAGCCTGCCGTTCTGACCCAGCAGTTTGTTGAGATTGAAGCGCCCCTGCAGGTCGACGATAAAGCCTTCGACAATGCCTCCATCGATCGGCAATGGCGGGATATCCTGCGCCCACGGGTCTTCGAGATTGTCATTATCGCCTCCGCCCTCGGCAATATCGGTACGCAACAGATCGATGACCCAGCTCTCCACACCCAGCGCGTACTGCTGCGCCTGGTCTCTCACCAGCATGGCTTCGGTGCGACGCAGGTCCAGATTGAACTGCCACAGCAGTTCCACCGCCAGCACCGTAGCCAGAGTGACGATCAGCATTGCCGTTAGGGCCGCGATGCCGCGTTGACGACGCCTGGCGGGCAGCGACTTCACAAGGAGACATCCACCAGGCGCTGTATCTCACCCCAGGATTCGAGTTCCAGTTCGATGCGTATGGCTCGCGGCAGATTCGTCAGCGGGGCGCCGATCTGGTTCGGTGCCGGCCACCGTTTTTGCCATTCGCCCCTGGCATCGAGAAAACTGAATTCAAGCGACACCACACCGTCGAAAAGAACCTCGCTTCTGGGATCGGTACCCAGAACATGATCCAGCACCGGCCAGTATTCACGGATCAGCTGATCGTCCTCGAGTCGATACTGGACCCGCTGCAGCTCACCCCGGGGCAGGCCCGCCGGGTTTCTCCAGCCGGCGCGGGTGAGGCGGATTTCATAGTCGCCCCGCCCATCTGCGAGCAGTGGCGCTTCCTGAATCTGGCCCAGTTCCCCGCGCACGTAACGGGGATGAGGCTGGCTCAGGTCGCCGGTCATCAGGCGGATGCCACGCTGTAGCTGCACCAGCTGTTCGATGTTGTCCCCGGCAATCGTTTGCTGGGTCACTACGGCATTGAGCCCCCCCAGCCCCAACGCGCCGATCACGGCGAAAATCGCCATGGCGACCAGCAGCTCCAGCAGCGTGAATCCTTTGCAGCGCTTACGCCCGGTGTTCAATTGGTGATGCCCTGGGTGGGGAGGTTATTGGGATCGAGTGGCAGCCAGCCGCCCACCGGCAGGTTGGCCGCCAGTGGATTGGGGCTTGGCGGGGCGATAAAACCGGTGGCGGTCGACAGCACCGAATCAGGTGTGTCTTCGAAAGCGACACTGACATCGATGCGCCGTAAATTATCTGCAGGCGTTTCGGATATCTTGACGGTATAGCGCCACAGTGCATGGGCCATTTCAATTTCCTTGCTGTGTTCACCGACGGCCGGAAACTCGTTTTTGATCCGCAGTTCCGTGATCTGGTCCAGCGCAATCCAGTGAGCGAGGGTTTTGTTTCGCAGGTGGCTGGCACCGGCGACGGACTGGTTGATTTGCCCGAACACGGCGATCATCCCCAGTGAGACGATGGCCAGTGCGACCAGCACTTCCAGCAGCGTAAAACCCCTAGCTTTCATGTGCCGCCAGTTCCAGCGTACCGTCGGGCGCTGCGGTCAGCGTGTAGTTCGCATCGTCCGCCTCACGCCGCAGGCGCAGAAAAAACGGGCTGATGTCGCCGCTCGAGAAAATGAATATCTGCGGTTTTCCGGCATCGATTTTATCGGTTTGTACGAACTCCTTGAGAACGATCTGCAGGCCGTCAATTTCAAGCTCCAGCACAATGGATTCATCCAGTTCGCGGCGCCTGAGTTCGTCTCCAAGATCCGCTGTGACCCACAGGTTCCGGAGCGGGTCGAGGGTCATGAACATGTAGGCGTGCGGTTCGAAATTCAGTCCCAGTTCGCGCGCACCCAGCGTTGCTTCTTCCGAGGCCAGTCTGACCAGTGCTTCGAGCCGCTCGGCCTCGGTGCGCAATACCCGGTCATCGTTGACAACGCCCACGGACAGGGTGATCAGCGTGGCCAGAATGCCGACAATGAAGACCACGACCAGAAGTTCCAGCAACGTGAAACCGCGATTGAGCTGACGATGTGTCACGGTTCCTGGTACCGCAACACTGTCGATAACGCGATAAATCTGAGGTGAGCACCGTAATGGGTACCGGGGCCGGGGGTGGCGTCCCCTTCCGAGACACGCGGGCAATCGGGCAACGGAGGGATGTTACGGGTTCTAGCCAGCCGGCTACAGTCTCGGAAGGGGACGCCACCCCCGGCCCCGGTACCCATTACGGTGCTCACCTCAGAGGACTAGTCCAGATCCCAGTTACCGATTTCCGCATCCAGTCCCTCACCGCCCAGCTGTCCGTCGCGTCCCAGGGAATAGAGGTCGAAAGTACCCTGGTTGCCCGGGTACAGATAGACATACGGGCGATCCCAGGCATCCACAGGAATACGGTCCAGGTAACCGCCTTCAGGCCACTTGGCATCGGAATTCTGCGGGCGGGTGACCAGTGCTTCCAGGCCTTCATCGGTACTGGGATAGCGGAAGTTATCGAGCCGGTAGAGTTTCAGCGCGCTCTCTATTGCACGAATGTCCGCACGTACCTTGGTCACCTGGGCATCGTCGATACGGTTGATCACATTCGGCGCGATCAGTGCTGCCAGGATACCGAGGATGACCACCACCACCATGATCTCGATCAGCGTGAAGCCTCGGACATGTCTGGAACGGGAAGCGCGACTTAATCTGTTCATGAAATCAGCCTGTGATTTTGAGATGATCCGGTGTAATACGGCGGGATGGAAAGAGTGTATAGGGCATGAGAATTATATCAAAATGAGGTGGATCCCAGATAGCATGCTGCAACCGCACCGTTCGACGCTGGTGTACGTGACAGCGGTTGCAGCAGTGCTGGCATTGCTGCAGCTCAGTCCTGAAAACTGGCACAGCCTGATGCGTTATGAACGGAACGGCGTCGCAAATGGCGAATTCTGGCGCATTCTGACCGGCAACTTCATTCACCTGGGCTGGGGGCACCTGGCGCTCAACCTCAGTGGTTTGCTGCTTGTTGGCTGGTTGTTTGGCGGGCGGCAGTCTCCGCTGGAGTGGCTTGTCGCGCTGCTTGTCAGCTCTTTATCCACTGGCCTGGGTCTGTATTGGTTCAGCCCGCAGATCACCTGGTGTGTGGGCCTGTCGGGAGCGCTGCATGGATTGATGGTGGTGGGTGCCATCGACTGGATCAGGGCCGGTGACCGGCTGGGATTTCTGCTTTTGCTTGGACTGGGTGGCAAGCTGGTAGCGGAACAGCTATACGGCGGGTCGGGTTTATCGGAGCAAATCACCGGCAGTGCAATCGTCACGGATGCGCATGTCTGGGGTGCGGCAGGCGGACTGATATTCGCTTCGCTGCTGACGATCTGGCCGCGCGCATTGTCCGGCAAGTTGCCGCAGGTATAATCCGCACGGGCATGACAAACGGCTGGCGCAGCGATAATGAATGACATAGCAGAAAGATTTTCACTGAAAGACCAGGTAGCTCTCGTGACCGGCGCTACGCGCGGGATCGGGGCTGATATAGCCGACACACTGGCACATGCCGGCGCGACCGTGATTGGCAGCGCTACCAGTCAATCGGGGGCTGACGCAGTCACTGAGCGGTTTGCGGCAGCGGGATTTTCCGGCCGTGGTATTGTGCTTGACGTAGCGGATGCGGAATCGGTCACGGGAGTTCAAAAAGACATCGCCGCTAACGAAGGTACCGTAACGATACTCGTCAACAATGCCGGGATCACGCGTGACAATCTGCTGATGCGCATGAAAAACGACGATTGGGATGACATCATCAGGACCAACCTGTCTTCGAGCTATTACACGGCCAGGGTATTCCTGCGCGGCATGATGAAAGCAAGGCAGGGGCGCATTATCGGTATCGCGTCCATTGTCGGGGTGATGGGAAACGCCGGGCAATCCAACTATGCAGCCGCCAAGGCAGGCATGATCGGTTTCAGTAAATCCCTGGCACGTGAAGTCGGCAGCAGGGGAATTACCGTCAATGTAATCGCCCCGGGATTCGTTCAGACAGACATGACAGAATCGCTCGCGGAGGACCAGCAGGCGCAGTTGATCGGCCAGATTCCACTGCAGAAACTGGGCACGGTACGGGACGTCGCCAATGCGGTATTGTTTCTTGCATCCCCTGCGGGAAACTACATTACCGGTGAAACCATTCATGTGAATGGTGGTATGTATATGATTTGACAGGATTAAATGACGGCCGGAAAAGTTCTTCAACGGACTTGCCATTATGGTAGATTGGCTAGAGGTATTGCCTTAAAATACGCATCCGGCGAATCACGTATATCATCTTTAATCTCGATTTTGACGACTCTTTGAAGAGGGCAAAACAAGCATGAGTACTATTGAGGAACAAGTAAAAAGCATCGTTGCTGAACAATTGGGTGTTAAGGACGATGAAGTGACCAACGAAGCATCCTTCGTTGACGATCTTGGTGCGGATTCGCTGGATACAGTGGAACTGGTCATGGCGTTGGAAGAAGAATTCGAGACAGAGATCCCGGATGAGGACGCAGAAAAAATCACCACCGTTCAGCAAGCCATCGACTTCATCAACGCCCGGCAAAAAGCGTCCTGACCTGTTTTTTGTGAACTGCCACGGCGAATCGGTCGTGCGCCCTAACCAGAGCCATAGAAATGACTAAACGACGTGTTGTCGTAACTGGTCTCGGCGTTATTTCCCCGGTCGGAAACGATACGGAAACCGCCTGGCAAACCGTCGTGTCCGGCACCAGCGGTATCACCCTGATTACTGACTTCGATGTCAGCAGGTTTGCGACCCGGATCGGAGGCTGTGTCAGGGACTTTGATCCCGGACAGTATGTTGCGGCGAAGGATATCCGCAAGATCGATCCGTTTATTCATTATGGAATAGCGGCTGCCGAGCAGGCGATCCAGCACGCCGGGCTTTCGGTTGAAGTCTACGCTCCAGATCGGATTGGCGTTGCAACCGGTTCCGGAATCGGTGGAATCGATACCATCGAGAGTAATCATGGCAAGTACATGGAATCAGGCGGTAACCCGCGCAAGATTTCGCCGTTTTTTGTGCCTGGAAGCATCATCAACATGATTTCCGGTCATGTTTCGATCAAGCACGGCATGACCGGCCCAAACCTCGCACTGGTAACGGCATGCACGACATCGACCCACTGTATCGGTATTGCCGCCCGCACGATCGCCTATGGAGACGCCGATGCGATGGTGGCCGGTGGTGCGGAATTTGCGGCGACACCGCTGGGGCTTGGCGGCTTCGCATCGGCAAGGGCGTTGTCGATACGCAACGACGATCCTGAAGCAGCCAGCAGACCCTGGGACCAGGACCGGGACGGCTTTGTACTCAGCAGCGGTGCTGCCTGCCTGGTGCTCGAGGAGTACGAAAGCGCACGTTCCAGAGGCGCGGATATTCTTGCGGAAGTGGCCGGCTTTGGCATGAGCGCCGATGCTCACCATATTACCGCCCCCAAGGAAGATGGCAGCGGCGCCAGTCAGTGCATGCAGTCTGCCTTGACGGATGCCGGCATGAATCCGGACCAGATACAGCACGTGAATGCGCATGGCACCTCCACGCCGCTCGGAGATGTTGCGGAAACCCGCGCCATCAGGACCGTATTCGGAAGCCACGCGGACAAACTTGCGGTGTGTTCGACCAAATCGACAACCGGTCATTTGCTCGGTGCTGCCGGCGCCATCGAAGCGGTGTTCAGCATCCTGGCGATGCGGGACCAGGTTATTCCGCCGACAATCAATCTGGAGCAGCCGAGTCCGGACTGCGATCTGGATTACGTCCCGAATCAGGCCCGAAACATGAAGGTGGACGCAGTGATTACGAATTCTTTCGGTTTTGGCGGAACGAACGGCAGTCTGATTTTCAAGCGGGTGTGATACACGCCAGCAGACGGAGCCCGGAACCGCCGGTTTGCGTGACCGAAGTCCCCGGGTGTCCGGATTTTCTTTCCCTCCATGCCTTGGCTTCCGAACGCTATCCGTTTCTGCTGGAAAGTTCGGCCAGCGGCACGCCGCTGGGACGATACGATATTCTGTTTGCCTTTCCGCAGGAGACGCTGCAACTCACTGCCGGACTTGAACTGACCGGGCCGTGCTCGTCTGCGGACAAAGGATTTCTCCAGGCGCTGGATGACTGGTGGTATGAGCTGTCCACTGTTGGTGAGACGGATACCGGTCTGCCATTTTCCGGTGGCTGGTTTGTTTTCATGGGATACGAACTCGCGCAGGAAATAGAGCCCTGTCTTCGCCTGGTGACCGATCCGCTGCTGCCGGTCGCCTGTGCAACCCGAATTCCCGTGGCGCTGGTCAGGGACCGGGTGGATCAGCGCACCGTGATTGTCACCGAAGCCGGGTACGCAGTGCGCGCGGCAGAGGTGTTGGCGGATATCGACCGGCTGGCAGGTCGAATACCCGATGATCTTTCGGTTCGCGCCCGGGATGAAGTGCTGGAGGAGCCGGTTCGGGAAGATCCGCCGGCGCAGTTTATTGCTGCCGTCGAGCAGGCGAAGCTGCACATCGCTGCAGGAGATATTTTCCAGGCCAACCTGTCCAGGGTGTGGCGGACGAAGTTGACCAAAAATACCCGGCCCTGGCAGGTATACCACCGGCTCAGGCAGGCCAATCCGGCGCCTTTTTCCGGCATGGCGCTGTTCGGCGGTACAGCAGTGATCAGTTCCTCGCCGGAGCGACTGGTGTCCTCGAGAAACGGTTTCGTCCAGACCCGGCCGATCGCCGGCACTCGTGCACGGTTCGGCCCGGAAGGTCAGCAGGAACAGCGTCGCAGCGAGTTGCTCGATCACCCCAAGGAGCGCGCAGAGCATGTGATGTTGATCGACCTGGAGAGAAACGATCTGGGCCGCGTCTGCGAGCCGGGGACCGTCGAGGTCAGCGAGCTTATGGCTGTAGAGTCCTACGCTCACGTCCACCATATCGTATCCAATGTGACCGGCAGGATCGGTCCCGATATCAGGCCAGGGCAATTGTTGCGCGCGGTTTTTCCGGGCGGCACGATTACCGGTTGTCCTAAAGTACGGTGCATGGAGATTATTCAGCAACAGGAAGGCCGGCCGCGTGGTGCCTATACCGGGTCGATGGGTTACCTGAACCGTGACGGAAGTTGTGACTTCAATATTCTCATCAGAACCATGGTAGCGCATGGCACGGAACTGTCACTGGCAGCCGGCAGCGGCATCGTGGCCGATTCCGAGCCGGCTTTTGAACTCGAGGAGACGCGCGCCAAGGCCAAAGGCATGTTGCTGGCGTTGCATGGCTGATGCAAAGGTGGCTGGTCAACGGTGATTCGCAGGACTCGATCGGTCTGTCTGACCGCGGGCTCAACTATGCCGATGGCCTGTTCGAGACAATCGCTGTCCGCTCGGGGCAACCGAGGTTTTTCGAAAAACACCTGGATCGGCTGGCGACAGGTTGCCGGCGGCTGGGGATTCCTGCGCAGGATGGCCGGGTTCTCGCCGGTGAAGCAGCGCAGCTGATCGACGACAGCATGCATGGCACGATAAAAATCATCGTCACCAGGGGGTCGGCGGAGCGGGGCTATGCATTGCCCGAAACGCCTGTGCCGACGCGTATCGTCGGCTTTTCCCCGGTTGGCAGTGCGGGGCCGCAAAGCCCGCATTATGGCGCCAGGCTGCGCATCTGCGATACGCCGATCAGTGGTACGCCGGCTCTGGCGGGCCTGAAAACCCTGGCACGTCTGGAGCAGGTCGTAGCGCGCGCGGAATGGCAGGATCCGGGCATCGTGGAAGGGCTGATGCGCGACACTGCCGGGCGGATCATCTGCGGTACCATGAGCAATCTTTTTATCGTGTGCCAGGGCAAGGTGTTGACTCCGGATCTTTCTCAATGTGGTGCGAACGGCGTGATGCGTTCAGTCGTCATGGACCAGGCGAAACAGTGCGGCATCATGAGCCGGGAGCAGGCGATCGTTCCCGGTGACCTGGCGCATGCCGACGAGGTTTTTGTAACCAACGCACTGATTGGAATCTGGCCGGTGATCCGGGTGGATGCCTGGCACTACCGCCTTGGGCCGGTCACGCGGCAGCTGATGATGCGGTTGTCGCAAGCCGGTGTCGGAGAGTGCTCAATATGACACGGAGCAGGAGAGCGGCAGTGATCCGGGTGACCGGGATCATGGTTGTCCTTGTGGCTGCTGCGGCCATAGCCGGCGCACTTTGGGCGCGGCAGATACTGCTGCAGCCGTTGCCCCTGAGCGAAGAACTGGTACTGGATGTCGGTGTCGGCAGTTCACTCACGGGCATTGCCAACCGGCTTGCCGATCAGGGGCTGCTGGCTCATCCTGCAGTGTTGGCCTGGTACGGCCGGCTTTCCGGTCAGGCGGGAAGCATCCAGGCGGGCGAGTATGCGGTGCCGAAGGGGACGACACCATACGCTCTGCTCGATCTGCTGGTCGAGGGGCGCGTCAAGCTGTACTCGCTCACGGTGATCGAAGGCTGGACGGTAAAGGAACTGTTAACGGCCCTGACCGAACATCCGGCGATCAAAATTACGCTGGATGCGGTCAGAAACCGGCAACTGGAGGATCTGGCGCGGGATCTGGAACTGGAGACCGCCAGCCCGGAAGGATGGTTTTTCCCCGATACCTATCATTTCCCGCGCGGGACGACGGACGCCAGGCTGTTGCTCGGAGCACACAGGATAATGAAACAGCGGCTGCTGGCTGCCTGGGACAAACGCCAGGCGGGGCTGCCGTATGAAACGCCGTACGAGGCCCTTATTCTCGCTTCGATCGTGGAGCGCGAAACAGCGCTGGACAGCGAGCGGCCGCAGATTGCCGGGGTATTCGTTCGCAGGCTGAGAAAGGGAATGCGGCTGCAGACAGACCCGACAGTCATCTATGGTCTGGGCGATGCTTTTGACGGCAATCTGACGCGCCGCCACCTGAAAACGGACTCGGCGTATAACACCTATATGAGAAAAGGATTACCGCCTACACCGATTGCCCTGCCGGGAGCCGGCTCGCTGCAGGCAGTGATGAACCCTGATGACGGCAACGCATTATACTTTGTGGCTACGGGGCAGCCGGACGGCAGTCACTATTTCACGGCATCGCTGGAGGAACATAACGCTGCGGTCAGGCGGTATCTTCGCCGGCTTCGGGAAAACAGGCAATGAATGGCCGGTTGATTACCATCGAAGGGATCGAGGGGGTAGGGAAGTCTACCAACCTGGAGTTTGTCGCCGACTGGTTACGACAACAGGGGAAAAATGTTGTCGTGACCCGGGAGCCCGGTGGCACACCGGTCGCCGAGGAGATCCGGTCAATCCTGTTGCAGCCGGGGCGCCAGCTTTCCAGCGAATGCGAACTGCTGTTGATGTTTGCTGCCCGCGCCGTTCACCTTGAAGAAGTGGTGCGCCCAGCACTTTGCAGGGGAGACTGGGTGGTGTGCGACCGGTTTACAGACGCCAGCTATGCCTACCAGGGCGGCGGAAGAGGACTCGCCACGGAGATGATCGACGAACTCAAAAGCCGGGTTCAGCAGGGGCTTGAACCGGATCTGACCATTCTTCTCGATGTGCCGATGGAGGTTTCCGAACAGCGTCGCAAGAAGCGCGGCGGGACGGATCGTTTCGAGGCGGAACAGCTGGCTTTTTTCACCCGGGTCAAGGCAAGCTACCTGGATATTGCCGCTGCCGAGCCGGAGCGGGTCAAACTTGTGGATGCCAGTTTGCCGTTGCCGCAGGTGCAACAGCAGATCGCAACGGTACTGGAAAACTTCGTCAGCGATGCTGGTTCAGAGTTGCACAAATAGTAGAATTTACTTAAATATTGGCATTTAACTAATTGGAAATTAAGAAAGAATTGTACTACGATTGCCCATGGCTTGAGGTGCCGAAGCAGGCCATCGAGGGGATGCTTGCCAAGGGCCAGATGCCGCATGCTCTGTTGCTCAACGGGCCGTGGGGAACCGGTCGGCGTGCTCTGGCCTTGTGGCTGGCGGGAACGATGCTGGGCGTCGCAGAAAGGATCGACCCGGGTTGCCTGACCGGTGTGCAGGGCAGCGAGACGGAGCCCCTGCCGACCCACCATCCCGATCTGCTGGTTTTGCAGCCGGAACCTGAAAAACGGGTCATCAATGTTGCACAGGTTCGCCAGTTGATTGATTTCATGCAACTTACCAGTCATCAGGGAGGGGCGAAAATCGCCATTGTTTATCCTGCGCAGGCGTTAAACAGAAACTCCGCCAATGCGTTGCTGAAGGTCCTGGAAGAACCGCCGGCCGGCAGCCTGATCGTTCTGATTGCGGATCTGCCGTCGCAACTGCCGGCAACAATCGTCAGTCGTTGCCACCGGCTGCGGGTGAAAATTCCGCGCCGTGACGAGTCGATCCACTGGCTCGACAAGCAGTCCGGGCAGAGTTTTGACTGGCAACGGATGCTCGATTTCTCAGGAGGCGCTCCGTTACGTGCTCTGGACCTTGCTGTATCGGGCTTTGCGACACTCGATGCGCAGCTGGAGCAGGACATCCGGGATCTGCTGGCACGCAAGCAGACGCCCAGTGCGGTATCGAAAAAGTGGGCCAGTGAGGCGAAAAAAGGACCCGGCGATCAGACCGATCTGTATGTGCGCTGGTTGTTCTATCGCGTTTGCCGGGTGATCCGGTCACAGATTTTGCGCCGGGGCGATGACCCTGCGCCGGGAGCGGACAATACTCACTTGCAAAACGGGGCGAAAAACCTAAACATGCAACCCTTCTTCGCTTATTTGGGGGAGCTGGCGGAATTTCGCCGGCTCGACAGTACGGCGTTGAACAAAGAGTTAAATCTGAATAGTCTCCTGATGTGGTGGTATGGAGGATTCAGCGCTCCTGAGCCTCTGAACAGCTGACGAGAGGGCTCTGGTGAGCGCCAGACAAAAATGGCAAAACCTGGTTTACTGACACTTACGATCAAGGATCGCAGCGCACTGTACCTGGCGTATATGCCGTTCGTGCAAAATGGCGGGCTGTTTATTCCGACCAACAGCACCTACGCACTGGGCGATGAGGTGTTCATGCTGCTGAACCTGATGGGAGAAGAGGAGAAGATTCCGGTTGCGGGCAAGGTGATCTGGTTGACGCCGAAAGGTGCCCAGGGCAAGCGCACGGCCGGCATAGGGGTGCAGTTAAGCGACCAGGACGGCGGGACCACGCAGAAAAAAATCGAGAACTATCTGGCCGGTGCGCTGGGTGGCGACAAGCCGACTCATACCATGTAATTTTACGGCGCCTGGCGGACCCCGGAGACCGTCTGCCTGCGGCTCTGCTCCGGAGCTAGCCCAGCCCGGTCATATTCAGGCCGCCTTTCAAAACTTTTGTCGTGAATCCGCGTTCATTGAGAATGAACGCGCCAGCAGAGCTTCGCCTGCCGGTATCGCAGCAGACCACGTGGGTGACGTTGGTATCGAGCGCATTGAGCTTGAGGCGTATGAAGTACAACGGGATATTGGTTGCATCGGGTTCGTGTGACATCTCGAATTCGCTGGGCAGGCGTACATCCAGCCAGCGTGCTCCATTGGCGACCAGGTCCTTGGCTTCCTGGTAGTCGACCCAGTCGAGCATGGGTTCGTTCATCAGGGTGTTGAAGTCGTCCTTGCCAAGGCGCATGACCGATCCGTCGGTAATCATCGTGATCGTTGCATTCCGCGTGCATTCGGAAATCAGCGCTTCTTCACCAAAGGTATCCCCGACATCCAGTTCGGCCAGCTTGATTCCTTCCTTGTTCAAAGGAGTTTCGCGGGTCACATTACAGCGCCCTTTTGTCAGGACATAGAAATAATCGCCGTCGTCACCCTGCTTGATGACCACGTCTCCGGCATTGAAGTTGACCTGCTGCATGCGGATAAAAATGGCCTGAATATTTGCCGGCGGAATCCGGTGAAAGGCCTTGGTCTGCAGCAGCGTCGTCATCCAGTCGTCGGCACCATCGTTGGATTCTGTCTGAAGATCGCTGACTTCGTAGGTGCCCGTCTGATCCCAGGTCAGCATTACATCCAGTAAATCGGTATCAACGGAAAAGTACTCGACTTCATTGATTGCAGTTGCCGTGCAACGCCTCGGCAGCATGGGTGAAACCGGCCCCATGGCCTCTTCGTTCCCGGCGGTCAAAGATTTGATATTTCCGTCCTGGTCTTTCAGTTCCAGGATCCCGGAAACCAGGTAATACGTGCGTTTTTCGCTGTCACCCTCTTTGAAGAGCGTCTCACCGGAACTCAGTACGCGGGCCTCGGTTTTCTTGGCCAGAGCGGAGATATTTTCCCGTTTCAGGCTGCGCAGAGGGGTGAATCGTCGCAGGTAGGCTGTATCAACATTCGTTGGCATTCAGTCTGTGTGTCCTTAGATAGTATCCTGGCCAGATTCAGCAACCGGGTATTGTAAACATAAGAATATGCTTTGCGGAAGCCAAGCAGTTCCGGGTTTTCATAATCCGGACAGCTTTTGCCAGCCACCTGATGGTTTGAACCGCGGACCGTAGACCTCGGCCAGCCGCTCGAGTTCGGTAACGACCTCATTCACCCCCCGTTCTTTGGCGTAATGCAGCGGTCCGCCCCGAAAGGGGGCAAAACCGGTACCGAATATCACGCCGGCATCCACCAGGTCTGCGTCACTGACCACCTCTTCGTCGAGGCATTTCGCCGCCTCATTGACGAAGGCAAGCATCAGGCGCGACTCCACATCCTTGTAATGACCGGGTTTTGCCGGTTTTTCCCGGATTGGCCGGTCGTCCCGGTATTCATAGAAGCCCCGGCCGGTCTTTCTGCCCAGGTGGCCGTCTGCGACCATTTTTTCCAGTTCGGGAGCGCTGGTCCTGCCGATCACGGGAGCGAGTATCCGGGCCACGTGCAGGGCGACATCCAGGCCGACCGTATCCGCCAGTTCTACGGGCCCCATCGGCATGCCGAACGACACGGCAACCCGGTCGATTTCGGCGATCGGCACGCCTTCGCGGGCCAGGTCCATGGCTTCTGCCATATAGGGAGCCAGTATGCGGTTGACCAGGAATCCCGGATGGCTCCGACACGGCACCGGGAGCTTGCCGATTTGCTGCGCAAATGCCAGAGCCACTGCGGTAGTGCCGGGTGCGGTCGTATCGGCACTCACGACCTCCACCAGCGGCAATTTCGCAACCGGGTTGAAAAAATGCAATCCAACCAGCCTGCCGGGGTTCTGCAGGCAGCTGGAAAGGTCCTGCACAGGGATACTGGAAGTATTGGATGCCAGCACTGCATCCGGCTTCATGCGCGGTTCCATCTGCCGGTAGAGAGCCTGTTTCGCCTCCAGGTCCTCGAAAATGGCTTCGATGACGATATCGGCTTCGGCAACCCCTTCGCCGTTCACATCGGCTACCAGTCTTTGCCTGGTTTTTTCGCGGTCTTCATCGTTGCGAATCTTTTTGCCGAACAGCCGCTCGGCACGCTCCAGCGCCGGCACGATATAGTGCATTTCCCGGTCCTGCAGCGTGACGGACAGGCCTTTCAGGGCGCACCAGGCCGCGATATCGCCCCCCATTATGCCGCCACCGACAACATGTACGTGTTTCGCTGCGGGCAGGGTCTGCTCGAGGGGGCGCTTGAGCCGGTCCTGCAGGAAAAAGACCCTGACCAGGTTGCGCGACGTGGGAGAAGCCAGCAGTTCGGCGAATGATGCTGCCTCGGCTTCATAGGCGGCTTTGCCCTTTGCGCCGTACCGGCGCCACAGGTCAATGATGGCATAGGGGGCCGGATAGTGTTCCCGCCGGGCGCGTTTGCCAACCTGTTTGCCGAGCGCCCGGGCAACGAACGGCCGGATCGGGCCGGCATTCAGTATCCGGTCCAGCGCCGGGGCCTGCCGCGCCGGGGCCTGCCTGCCCGCCAGTTCGGCTGCGATCTCCCGCCAGTTGTCGCCGGTACAGGTTCTGTCCACCAGTCCGATTTGCCGGGCCTTTGCCGGGCGAACCGGCTTGCCCGTCAGCATCATGGGCATGGCCTGGCGTACTCCCAGCAGCCGCACCAGCCTGACGGTGCCGCCGAACCCCGGGTGGACACCAAGCTGCACCTCCGGAAGCCCCAGCGTCGAGCGGTCGCTTTCGAATGCGATACGCCAGTCACAGGCAAGCGCCAGTTCCAGCCCGCCGCCCATTGCAAACCCGTTGATCACCGCGACCACGGATGTCGGCAGACTCTCCAGGCGGTCCAGTACGTCCTGCATGCTGCGGATCAGCTCAACGGCGTTGCTTCCTTCGCGAAGCTGCGGGAACTCGTTGACGTCGGCACCGGCAATAAAGCCGTTATCCTTGCCGGAATAAATGATCAGCCCGCGCGGTGGGCTGGCCACCAGTGACTCGACGATTTCGGCAAATTCGAGCAATACCGCGGTGGACAGTACATTGGTGCTGCTGTCTGCCTTGTCGAGGCACAACCACTGGATGTCCGCTTCTCCGGCCTCCAGGCGCCAGTGCTGAAACTGACCTGTGCGTGCCGATTGCGCGGGGGGATCTCCCGGATTGTTCATTGACTGCTCCTGACTTCGAAATCGCAGATCAACGGAAGATGATCTGAAAAAGTGACCCTGGGGATGGAAAAACCGGAAACCTCGATGCCTTTGCCATACAGAATGAAGTCCAGTTCCAGCCGCGGTGCACGTGCCGGGTAGGACGGCAGGCTCTCGACGTTGGCACTTCTCAGCCCGGCGGCCTTCATAAAGAGAAAGATTTCATCCTCGCCCCAGAACGTATTGAAGTCACCGGCAACGATGACCGGCTTGCTGGACTCAGTCACCAGTTCGTAGAGCCGCCGCAGCTGGATCTGCCGATGGCGGTATTTCAATGACAAGTGGACCAGGAATACGGCGACGTCCTCCAGTTCCAGTTCGATGATCAGGCGTTTGATCCCGGTATTGAAATAATGGAAGCGCTCTCCGGTTATCGTAGGCGCAGCGAGGAAAGCGTTGGCCTGTTTGCGCAAAATAGGCAGGCGTTGATTGACCGATTCTTCGCCGTACTTGCACTCGTATGCGGAATAGCGGCCGATTGCGCGGGCCATTTCTTCGACCTGGTTGATCCTTCCGCTGCGGACCGAACCGATATCCACCTCGATCAGGCCGATGATGCCGGCATTCTGAGACTTGATGAATTCAATGATGTTTTTCAGCGTCCCGCGGCTGCCGAACAGGTATTCGGCCCCGGGCACCGGCACCCGTGCCGGTGCGCCACCGCCGACGGCGTAACGCATATTGTATAGAAGAAGCCGCATTGCGCAGACAGTGTAATCCCTGTGGGGGCTGGGGAAAACCGCAGCCGTTGCAAGGCCGGTGAGAAATGCAGTCCAGTCAGCTAAACTGTGCCCGTTATCACGATAGACACCCATGGAGCTGCCCGTGTCCGAGAAAAACCCGATTCGTGTGTTCGTTGCACACCTTTTTGCCGAAAACCCTGATTATCAGCGGGTCTTCGAGTACCTGGAGAGCCGGGATAATTTTTACTATCAGAATACCAGCGATCCGGATAATATCCCGACCGGCGGGGGGGCGGATGCCCTCAAGGATGAGCTGAGAGAGCAGATCAAGAAAGCGGAAATCCTGGTATTGCCGGTAAGCCTCCACACCGAAAACCCCGACCTGGTGGAGTACCAGATGGATGTTACCGGAGCCTGCGATATTCCTGTGCTCGGGATCAAGTCGTTCGGTGGCACGGTCATGATCGCCAAAATCATCCTGGATCGCGCCAAGGACGTCGTGAACTGGGACGATCGTGCAATTGTCGATGGGATAAAGAAATACGCCCGCGGGGAGATTACCTCCCAGTGGGAAGTCATAGAATTTGACATGGACTGAATGGATGACGATCAAAACAGACGCATTAATCGTGGGCGCAGGACCCTGTGGCCTTTTCCAGGTATTTGAGCTGGGCCTGCTCGGCATCAAGGCCGACATACTGGATTCGCTGCCCAATTCGGGTGGCCAGTGCACCGAACTGTACCCGGACAAGCCTATTTACGACATTCCGGCCGTCCCCGTGTGTACGGGACAGGAGTTAATTGACGCGTTGCATGTGCAGATCGAGCCCTTCGGTGCGCGTTTCCATATGAGTGAGGAGGTGACCGTAGTCGAGCAGCTCGATGACGGCTTTCACGTTGCCACGGATAACGGCACCGAATTTCATGCAAAAACCGTTTTTGTCGCCGGGGGAGTAGGGTCGTTTCAGCCCCGCAAACTTCGTCTCCCGGAAGCGGAACAGCTTGAGGGCACCGGCGTACATTACAAGGTTCGAGACCCGGCCCGGTTTCAGGACAGGAATGTCGTGATCCTGGGGGGCGGCGATTCGGCGCTGGACTGGGCGCTGGCACTCTGGGAAGGCGCCAGTTCCCTGACCCTGGTCCATCGGCGTGACGAGTATCGGGGCGCACCTGCCACCGTGGCGGCATTGAAAGAACTGGAGGCGGGCAGCAAGCTCAGAATGATGGAATGCGCCAAAGCCACTGCGCTGGGGCTTGACGGCGATCGACTGGCAACCGTAGATATCCAGATCACCGACAGCGACCCGGAAACACTGCCGGTCGATGATCTGCTGGTGTTTTTTGGGCTGGCACCCAAGCTGGGGCCGATTGCGGACTGGGGGCTGGAGATATCCAAAAAGGCGATAGAAGTCGACACCGCTACTTTCCAGTCCAGTACACCCGGCATTTTTGCAATCGGTGATATCTGCACCTATCCGGGGAAAAAGAAGCTCATTCTCAGTGGTTTCCATGAAGCTGCTTTGGCTGCTTTTGCGGCAAAAGCACTGATTGAACCCGGGAAGAAGGTGAACCTGCAGTACACCACGACCAGTCCGATCATGAAAAAACGGCTGGGAGTGGAGGAAGACTGACCTGAAACCGCCATTGGTCATCGCGCACCGGGGGGCATGCGGGTATCTGCCCGAGCATACGCTCGTCAGCAAGGCGCTGGCTTTTGCCATGGGTGCGGATTATCTCGAACAGGACGTGATCGCCACGCGGGACGGCGCGCTGGTCGTTCTGCATGACATCATTCTGGACAATGTCAGCGACGTTGCAGATGTGTTCCCCCGGCGAGCGCGGGACGACGGGCATTACTATTGTATTGACTTCGATCTTGACGAGATTCGAACGCTCAGGATATCCGAACGACGCAATCCGGATGGCAAGCGAAAATTTCCCGGCCGGTTTTCCCTCAATTCGGGGCGTTTTGGAATCGTGACCCTGGAGGAAGAAATCCGCTTTATCCAGGGTTTGAACAGATCGACCGGCAAGAATGTCGGAATCTATCCTGAAATCAAGCAGCCGCAATGGCATCGATCACAGGGCATCGATATCACTGCCGACATTCTGCACATGCTTGAGCGGTACGGCTATCGTTCTTCCAGTGATCCTGTCTACCTGCAGTGTTTCGATCACGAAGAACTGGCCAGAGTGCGCAAGGAGTTCGGTGCCCGGATCAAAGTGATCCAGTTGATGAATTCACGGGAAGACTACCCGGCACTGGAAGAAATTGCCCGCTATGCACAGGGGATCGGGGTATCCATCGGGATGCTCTGTACCGGCATCGACGGTGACCATCAGCCGATCCTCAGTTCGTTGCCGGATGAGGCGCGCGAGGCGGGCCTGGCCGTTCACGCCTATACATTCAGGGCAGATAAATTACCGGATGGAATCCCGGACTTTGCATCTCTGCTGGAGCTGTTTGTTTCGCGCCTGAAAGTCGACGGCCTGTTCACGGATTTCCCGGACCTGGCGGTCGACTGGCTGAAGCAGGCTCCGGACAATGCTATTCCTTCCAGTAACGCTGCATCTCAAGAAATGTAAATGACGCCGACCATGTGATCAGCACCAGGCCGGTTACCGCTTCCATTCCTGTCAGGAATCGTATCGGGCCGGTAGGAATCACATCGCCAAATCCGAGCGTGCTGTATACGACGGCCGAGTAGTACACACATTCGCCGATGGTGTGGGCAACGATGGGCTCGAATGCCCCGAACTCCGGCTGGCGCAACAGCAGATAATAGCCAAGGCCGAAAATCCAGATCGATATGACATGCAGGATCAGCTGTCCGAAAATAATGATGGCAATATGTGGCCTGTGGCGCATCAATCCGGAAAATTCAAGCCGGCCCAGGCGCCCCAGCCAGTACAGCCCCTCGTAGTGAAGCATCACGATAGCTATGATGATGGCCACGGTGCTGAGTGCCGTGATAATGTGGGGCGCATCGAATGACATCCGAATCTCCAAAGCAGACAGGTTGCTGATTCGGCGTCATTGTAACCGGGTTTGTGCCAGCGGGTAGTTTGACGTAAAAAGACGGGTGGCTTACGGCAGGAAGGGGGCATCAGGATGTCTACAGTGATCACAGGGTGGGGAAAATGCGTTCCGCCCGGTGTATTGAGCAACGACGATATCGCGGAATTTCTGGACACCAGCGACGAGTGGATCCGAACCCGTACCGGCATTCATGAGCGCAGGATTTCGCATGTCGATGTCAGTGAGCTGGCCTACGTCGCTGCATGCCGGGCACTGGCCGCGGCCGGTCTTGAGCCGGATGACATCGATGGAATCATTCTCACCAGTGCCAGCCCGGAACTTATCATTCCCAATACTGCTTCGCGCCTGCAGGAAAAGCTGGGGGTCAAGGGTATTGCCGCGATGGATATCAATTCCGGATGTTGCGGTTTTGTTTATTCGATGGCGGTGGCCCATGGATTAATCTCCACCGGAACGCACAAGCGAATGCTGATCGTTGGCGCCGAGCGGCTGAGTTTTTTCATCGACTGGACCCAGCGCGATTCTGCCGTGTTGTTTGGCGATGGCGCCGGCGCAGCCATTGTCGAGGCCGGCCCGGAAGGCGAGGGTCTCCTCGCCGCCGAACTCGGTTGCGAAGCCGAGGCCGGTCGCGCGCTGATGATTCCCGATTTCGGTTCCGGAATGGACCGCTGGACGCTCGATGCCGGCAGGCTCGAGTTGCTGTTCGATGGTCAGGAAATATTCAAGCGGGCGGTTCGTGCAATGTGCACATTAAGCCATTCCGTACTCGACGATGCCGGTCTTACCCTTGAGGACGTCGATCTTTTGATTCCGCACCAGGCAAACCTGAGAATCATCGAGTCGGTGGGCAAGCGCCTGGGCTTTGCCGAACGTCCGGACCAGGTGTTTTCCAACCTGCATCGTTATGGCAACACCTCGGCCGCATCCATTCCACTTGCACTGGTCGAAGCCCTTGAGCAGGGCAGGGTAAAACCCGGCGACCTGATCCTTTTTCCTGCCTTCGGCGCCGGACTGACACGTGCTGCGATGCTGATGCGCTGGGGTCAGCGTGTCGATCCCATATCCGTCAGTCCGGTGGAACTGCCGCCGTGTGAGCTGTCGGCCAGAGAGCTGATTCAGCCGTCCCTGGAGTTCGCCCGGCAGGCGCCCGCCGGATCATAACAATGACGGATAATCTGTTCGACCTGGGCGGCCGGGTGGCGCTGGTGACCGGTGCGAGCCGGGGGATCGGAGAAGCTATCGCGCGGCTGCTCGCCAGGCACGGTGCTACCGTGGTGATTTCAAGCCGCCGGCGGGATGGCTGCGAAACAGTTGCCGGGTCCATTCGGCAGGTCGGCGGAAAGGCTCGGGCACTGGCCTGCCATGTCGGCGACATGGAGCAGATCGAAGCGGCATTTGCCGACATCCAGGCCAACGAAGGGCGGCTTGATATTCTCGTCAATAATGCTGCAGCCAACCCGTATTATGGACATGTACTCGACACACCCCTGCCGGCATTCAGAAAAACTGTCGATGTCAATATTCGGGGCTACTTTTACATGTCAGTCCATGCGGGACGGATGATGCGCGAACAGGGGAAAGGCGTGATCGTGAACGTGGCATCAGTCAATGGCGTGACGCCCGGGCCGCTGCAGGCTGTGTATTCGATTACCAAGGCCGCGGTCATCAGCATGACCAGGGCTTTCGCGACAGAATGCGGCGGTATGGGTATTCGCGTCAACGCATTGCTGCCGGGCCTGACCCGAACAAAGTTTGCCGGCACACTCACTTCAAACCAGGAAGCGCTGGATGCTTTTCTGAAAAGCATACCGTTGGGCAGAGTGGCCGAACCCGGGGAAATGGCGGGCGCCGTCCTGTATCTCGTTTCCGATGCGTCTTCTTACACGACGGGCTCATGTATCACCGTTGACGGTGGCTACCTGGCATAGCCGGGATACTTCCCACGGCGGCGCGATTTTATATATAATCCTTACGTCTCTTTTTGCCACTGCATTAATGCGGCAATCATCTATATCGTGCCGATAGCACATCGGCCCGGTTTTTTTTTAGCCTGACGACCAGTAGAAGGATGGTATATGTTGCACGGAATTCGGATCAAATGCCTGACGTTATTCGTATTAAGCGTGATTGCGCTGAATGCACAAGCCAAACACCTGAAGCTTTACGGTTATGATATCGCAGACGTCGGCCAGACCGTCGTGACCTATAACTTCGACCGGGTGTCCGGACCCAAGGCCGGTGTTGCAGAAGGTAATCCGATGCTGCACGAGATAGAGATCGAATACGCCATCAACAAGCACTGGATGCAGTCTTTTTACATTGACTATGACTATGCCGCCAGCAGCGGCAATTTTGATGGTGTCAGCGAGATTTCAGCGTTAAAGACGGAGTTCAATTTTCCGTTTTCCGAAAAAGGCAAACATTTTTTCGATTTTCGCCTGAACATCGAACTGGCCATGGCCATGAATGACAAAATCAGTGCCTTTGGTGAAACCGACGTCGCGGATACGGCAGAGTTCCGGTTTATTTTCGAGAAAAACTTCGGCAGCTTCAGCCTGATTCTTGGCCCGATGGTGGTCCAGAATATCGGCGGGCCTGACGATCTCGGCAAGCCGAACTATGGTTTTGCCAATGCCCTGCTGTTCGATGTATCAGACAAAATCGGCGTGAACCTTGAGCTTCACAGTTTCATGGGCGAATCCGGAAATATCGGTAACCTCAGCAACCAGAGTCACTACCTGGTGCCAAACGTCGATATCGCATTGACCAAGCATCTGGGTATGAGTATTGGCACGGGAATCGGACTGACCAGCCAGAGCGACGATTTTACGTTCAGGCTGGCCTTCAATTATACCTATGATCCCGGGCGGAGGTTTCCGTCACGGCACTAGACCCGTCGTCAACAGTGCCGCTGTCCTGCATGCGGCGCGCATGGCCCCTGCTGGTGGCCAGTCCGGCGGCTTTTCCGTAGATGTGTTGAGCGGCAACGCCCAGCACTTCGCCCAACCCGTACCGGTTGCGCATGTTGCAGTGCTCGCACAGGCCGGGAATCGCCGGCATTTTTTCCCGTTGGTTCAGGGCCTGCCTGATACCGAGCTGGTCGATATGCGCGAAGGTATTTAGATGCGAGATATCGTTGTAACAATAGAGATAGTCGCCGCTGGCGGTGATGAAAAGATCGCTGTTTCTTGGAATACACCTGAACCGGTTCTTGCGGAACTGCCCGAAAGAATCTTTTATCGAAGGGATAAAATCCAGTTCCTGTGAGTGCAGCCCGTATTCACGAATAATTTCGCGCAGTTTGCCCGTGGCCTGCCGGTGCTGTTCCATGGTTCCGGCTCGATTGTACAGAGTAGGGGACATCGTCAGCTGATCGATGCCCTGCGCGTGGAACCATCTGATCGTTTCGGGCAGCGTTTCGATACACTCCGAGAGCGGTGTGAGACTGATCGCCAGGGAGGTCTTCTTCAACAGTTTTCCGGCCAGTACGATATTCGCCTTTACCCGCTCATGATCCAGGTTGACGTGCACGCTTCGATAAACATCGGCATCGATGCTTGAAAACGAGATCACCAGCAGTTCAATTTTTCCATCGAGATGCCGCAGTTTGTTTTCGTCCAGCAACTGGCCGTTGCTCACCATATCGAAACGACCGGGGTGTGTGCCGACAGCGGAGACAAACTTCATGAAAGCGGGATGCGTGGTTGGTTCCCCGTACCCGGCAATAACGGTGCGAAATACATCGTCGGTATTGATGCGTGCAAGTGCTTTGTGAAAAGTACTGACCGTCATGAGTTGCGGATGTACAATTTTGTGCTGTGGGCACATAATGCAACGGGCGTTGCATTTGCTGCTCCATTCGAGATTTACCGCGACTTTGTAGGTTTGCATCGTTATTCCGGCGCCGGGACAAGCCTGGGTACATGTGCAGGGCAGTTGGGCACCACCTGCTCAACAGTCACAAGAATCACACGCTGGTGGTCCGGAAACAGTTCCTTGACTGCACCGTCATCATGGACCGATGCCCGGCCGTTTACCCTCAGTCGGGCGCCATCCGCGAAATCGATAAACAACAGTCCGACATGCGGGTTCTCGAGGATATTGCCCACACTCATAAAGGCACCGTTACCGTCGTAATCCGGAAAAGCAAGCCTGGTTTCATCGATTATATGAATAATTCCGGGGCCGCCTCCCTTGAAAGAACAATCACAGTTGCCGGTGCTGTTGCTGGTAGCGAGAAAGAAGAACGGCGCATTCTCGACACGTTCATGAAATATTCCCGGAAGGTGGTCCATGAGCAGGCGGGTTCGCCTTGCCTCGTCCCACATATGTGCGGTTTGCCACTTTTCCTGGGCGGCAATTTCTCCCGGATGAAAATCACGATCATCGGTCATGGGCGGGTTCTCGGCGGATTAACCAGATATCTGGCATAGCGTACACAGCCTTTCTTAAGGAAGGCTTAACCCGGCGGCGCAGTTACGGGACAACGCTATTATGCCCTGGTCCCTTCAGATGGGTTGCAGGGGCCAGAAAACAGGCAACAGGATCATGACAGCTATGAATACAATTACTGTCAGCGGGCCGCCGAGTTTCAGGTAGTCGGAGAATCGATAGCCGCCCGGTCCCATGATCAGGATATTGGCCGGGTGCGAGATCGGACTGGTAAAGCTGGCGGATGCCGCCATGGCGACCGCCATCATCGCGGTTTGCGGCGCGAATCCCATTTCCAGCGATACCGAAATCACAATGGGGGACATCAGGACTACCAGCGCCGCAGTGGGAATAATCATGGTACCGATTGCGGTCACCGCATAAAGGCCGGCAATCACGATCCAGGGACTGCTGTTGCCGACCGCGCTCATCGCCAGCGTGGTCAGGAACTCGGCGGTACCGGATTCCTGCATCGCAATACCCAAAGGCAGCATTCCGGCAATCAGGAACACCGCGCGCCAGTCGATCGCCCGATAGGCCTGCTCCATGTTCAGGCAGCCGGTGAGGACCATGGTGCTGGCCCCCGCAATCGCCGCGATCGAGATCGGCATCCAGCCGACCAGCACCGATATCACCACACCGACAAGAATCGCCGCAGCCAGCGGGGCTCGCCGCGTATCGATATCGGTGTAGACAACGGGGGTCAGAACAAGCAGGTCAGGGTTCTCGTTCAGTATCGCAAGTCGCTGCCGGGGACCGATCAGGATGAAGGCATCGCCAAACTGGAGATGCTCATTGTCGAGGTCCTCACGGATAATCTTGCCCGCCCGCCAGATTGCACCGAGTTCAAGGCCGTATTTTTCCCGAAAATTGATGTCCTGCACCGACTGTCCGGTCAGCGCAGAACGTGGTGTGAGAATAGCCTCTACCGTGGCGAGCCGATCCGCTTCGAATATGTTCAGGCTCGCAGAGGTGGTGGCATCGATCTCAAGCTCCTGCAAACCGCGGAGCACGTCCAGGTCCTCCGGGCGTCCCTGGATCACCAGCAGGTCCCCGCCGAGTATGACATCGTCCAGCCCGGGCATCAGCTGCAGGTTGCCCTGATGAAATCTGGCCAGAACGTGAAAATCAAAAGCTTCCGCGAGCCGGTTGCCGGCCAGGGTCGTGCCGCCGAGACTCGACCCCGTGGGCACGCGGGCGATGAATGTCTGATCCTGCCACCGGTAGTTTTCATCCAGGTCCTCGGCGAGAACCGTTTCAGCGGATGAAAACTCATGGCTGGCCCTGAGCTTTGCCAGGGACTGATCGCTGCCGCGCAACAGCAGCTGATCGCCGCCCCGCAAGGGGACACGTGCCAGGTGATCGCGGCGTACGATATCGTTGTGGCAGATCGCCAGTACATCGGCGCCAAAACGGCGACGGAAACCGACTTCGCCGATGGGGCTTCTGATCAGCCCGGCATCGTCCGCAATCGTGACCTCGATCAGCCGGGTTCGCTCTGCGATGAGATCGTGCAGCATCGGCGCTTCCCGTTCCACAACCAGGTCGCTCCAGCTGCGCATGTCATCGAAGCGGTCGCGGCGCCCATGAACCAGCAGTTTATCGCCGCCTTTCAGGATTGTCGTGCGTGGCGGTAATGTTTCGATGCGCCCGTCACGCTCCAGCGCCATCACAATCAAGCCGGCGGCAGAGCCAATCCTGCTGTCAGCAATGGACCTGCCGACCAGTATGGAGTCTTCCGGTATCCGCACGCTGAAATTGCGTTCCTGCAGCCCGTAACGCGTACGAAGGTTGCGCTGGCTATGTTGCTGGGCCTGTCCGGCGGGACTGCTGGTGGGCAGGAAAAAG
>JAJRXW010000011.1 GCA_024276095.1 Gammaproteobacteria bacterium | reverse complement strand
GAGTGAGGCGGAAGCTGAAGCCGCGATTGCAGCCTATTCGCTGCTGATGGATCTTTCTCTTCCGGCGCCGGGGCCGATCGATTCTGCTTCCGCATGGCGCCGCTTTATCGACAGCAAGCAATTTCCAGGGGGCTGCCCGATTGGCCCGGCGATGATCACTACGGATGAAATCGGGGATCCGGCTCAACTGACTACAGTGATAAAAGTGAATGGCTTTGCCGTCAACGAGTGCTCTCCGTGTGCCGGCAAAGCTGCGATTGCGAAGGAACTGTCCGCTTTATCTTCGCGATACGGCTTTAGAGCCGGCGATGTTGTCGCCATCGAACCGCCCGAGGGTGGCAGGGATCATATCTGCCGGCTCCATGACGGGGATCGCGTGTCTGTTGCCCTGGACAGCGTGATGGAACTGGAAGTGACGCTAGAAAGCTAGCGCGTCCCAGAACATTCGAACTGCCCCGAGGCCGAGAAACACGGCAAACACCTTGCGCAACAGTGTCTGGCTCAGCGAGTGCGCAAGACGGGCACCCAGTGGTACCGCGAGCAGGGTCATCGGGACGATCAGCGCAAAGGCAAGCCAGTTCACAAAACCGGTGCTGTACGGGGGCAGGCCGGTGACACTCCAGCCCCCGACGATAAAACCAACGGTGCCCGGGACAGCGATCACCATGCCGTAACCCGCCGAGGTGCCTACAGCGCGGTGAATGGGTACCCCGAAAAGGCTCAGGGCGGCGACGCTCAGGCTGCCCCCGCCGATCCCTATCATCGCCGACAGGCCGCCGATGACTCCGGGCAGCAGCGCTGCGCCCGCTCCCCCGGGTACCTGGTCACGAAGATGCCAGTGATGATTCCCGGCGCCAAGATGTACGGCAATCAGCAGCGCGATGACAGCGAAGATCATGGTCAGGGTGGCGAAATCGGAGAGGTTTGCCAGCCAGGTCCCGGCCATGGCGCCGACGAACATCGCGCCGGCCCAGTGGCGGAACAGGGCGGCATCGAAGGCATTTTTTCTGTAGTGCGCAATGACCGACCGGATGCTTGTGGCGATGATCGTTGCCAGTGAAGTGCCGACCGCAAGATGCATCTGCACCTGCGGGTCGATCCCCATGAACCCGAATATCTGGTAAAGCACCGGCACGATGACGATACCGCCGCCGACACCCAGCAGGCCCGCCAGAAGTCCCGCGCCCAGGCCGGTGACGACCAGCAGCGGGATCAGCCACCACAGCACGATTGCAGGTTCAGCGGGAAACATAAAGTTGCAGATAAATCTCTGAATGGAATAGTCTAAGCATATCAGTGATTATGCGGTTAACCATGCCATGTCCAATCGAACCCTGAATCTCGACGAGCGGCTATACGAGTATCTGTGCAGCATTTCACTGCGCGAACCGGAAATTCTGCGCCGTTTGCGCGAGGAAACCGCGCTGATGTCCGAAGCCGACATGCAGATATCACCGGAGCAGGGCCAGTTCATGGCCATGCTGATCAAGCTGACCGGGGCCAGGAGATGCCTGGAGGTAGGCGCATTTACCGGCTACAGCGCGCTGGTTTGTGCGCTGGCACTGCCGGATGACGGACGGATATTGACGCTGGATGTCAGCCAGGAGTGGACCGACCGGGCACGGACGTTCTGGCAGGAGGCCGGGGTCGAACAGAAGATTACCCTGAGCCTGGGACCGGCGGTTGCCAGCATGCAGGGCCTGCTGGCAGAAGGCCTGCAGGAAACCTTCGATTTCATCTTCATCGATGCAGACAAGGTCAGCTATCCCGAGTATTTCGAACTGGGCCTGAAACTGATTCGCCCCGGCGGCCTGATGTTGTTCGACAACGTACTGTGGAGTGGCAAGGTGGCCGATCCTGAACACAAGGACGCCGATACCGTGGCACTGCGGATACTGAATGAAATACTTCATCAGGATCCGCGTATCGATATCTCCATGGTGCCGATAGCCGATGGACTGACGCTGGCACGCAAGCGATAGCGCTCTGCCGGCTATCCGGGCCTGATCAGTTCAAGCAGTTCGCCGGCTGGTCCGCGATAACATCCCATGCTGCATTTCCCACCGCCGGCGGGATCGTCGATTTCGAACAGCTCGATCGAACTGTCACAGCCTGCCGAAATCCGGCAGCTGACAATGGAGATGCCCGGCGGAAGCAGGCCCTGGCCGGTCCGGCGTGGTCCGGCCGCTGCCGGCATTTCATCGACTTCGATAAACGATTGGCCATGCAAGGGCATGGCGCTGATCGGGTATTGTGAATCGGCCGGCAGTCCCAGCGCTGCAGACATGCCCTTGACCCGGGATTGCATGACGGGTGTGCGGGGAATGCCGAACAGGTCCCCGTAGGCAGCCTGAATGGCTTCCATTGAATCGCCGCCCAGAATGACAATAAAGGCGCGATCCACCGGGCAGCGTGCGCGAGGCAGGTCCAGGCCGGCTACGGGCGCTTTGATCTGGGTCAGGTAGAGCACTTCTCCTGCCGGGCCGCGAACCTGCATGGCGCGGATACTGTCGGTGAACGAAAGATTCTCCGGTGCGCCCAGCAGTTCGAACGGCGACGCTTCGAGATGCCGGGCCATTGCATCGACATCCTCTACGATGAGTTCCGCCGCGTTCCACCCGTGGGAGCCAAAAGCGGTATAACCGTCGGTCGGTGCACATTCAATGAAGCGAAACATGAAGTCATCGCCCGTTGCCGGCGACAGCAGGCAGTATCGGGCACCCGTTACTGCCGGGCAGTTCCAGAGATCCGCAAGTTGCCGGGAAATCCTCCCCCGTCCGACCGGCCGGTAGTTCAGGTGCCCGGTATAGGCGGCTTCGGAGGCCGCCAGATCCCCGGTACAGACGGTAACAGCCGAAATCGGCCCGGCGGTAATGGCCTGTTGCCCGCTGATCAGATTACGCCCCTGGAGAGCAGGTCCTGCATGCGCTCCTGGTTGAAATTCAGCAGGCCCCGGTAGATCTCCTCGTTGTGCTCCCCCAGGCCCGGACCGGGCAGTCGCACGCTGCCCGGTGTCAGCGACAGTTTCGGTGCGACATTCTGCATCTTCAATTCCCCGAACTGCGGATGGACGGTCCTGATAATCGCTTCGCGTGCCTTGAAATGCGGGTCCTCGAGCATGTCGGGTGCGCGGTAGATCTTGCCTGATGGAATGCCGTATTCGGCCATCAGGTCCTCCAGTTCCTGCGCGTTCACGGTACTCGTCCATGCTGCAATCAGTTCATCGAGTTCCTGCTGCACCTCGCCGCGTGCCGAATGGGTTGCAAATTTCGGATCTTCCGCCAGTTCCGGTTGTCCCATGCATTCCGCCAGTCGTTTGAATACCGTGTCCTGATTGGCGGCAATCAGGATCATGTTGCCGTCTTTGGTTGGATAGACATTGGAGGGCGCGACATTCGGCAGGATGGCACCCTGGCGCTCGCGGATATAACCGGCCTTGTCATACTCGGTGATCAGCGATTCCATCATGTTCAGGACCGCTTCGTAGATCGCCGAGTCGATGACCTGGCCCTCGCCGGTGCGTTCCCGGTGGTGCAGGGCCATCATGGCTCCCAGGCAAGCGAAGGTTGCGGCGAGCGAGTCACCGATACTGATGCCCATGCGGCTGGGTGGCGTAGACGGATCGCCGCAG
>JAJRXW010000122.1 GCA_024276095.1 Gammaproteobacteria bacterium | reverse complement strand
TTCGAAACGCGGCCGGTATTGCTCGAAAGCGTTCGAATACAGGGCCATATGGACATCCGGTATCTTGTGCCGGGCGCGGAAAGCGGCCATCGGAATCGGTGCGATGGCCTGTTGTTCGAATTTCGAATCGGCTTCCGACAATACCTCACCGCGCGGTCCGTAGATGGCAGTTCCCCCGGCTGCGCCGAATGCGTCGTCCATGAACCCCGGGTTATCCGGTGACACGGCGTTATTGACGATGACCGTATACACGCTGTTATATTTCGAGCACATCTGGATGTCGGCGGGCGTAAAGCCGCCGGACGCGGTGCGCAGGATCAGTTCCGCGCCTTTCATGGCCATGACCCGGAACAGTTCGGGCTCCAGCTGCACCGACGAGGTGCAGAGATTGCCGATATCGGTACGGTGGACCGGGATGACGGCATCTTCCCCGTAGTGCTCTATATATTCGTCGAGCACGTTATACACAGTGGTGGTGACCAGTTCGAAGCCCGGAAAAACGCCCTTGATATTGCGTGCCTTCCAGTCCCGGGCCAGGATATTGCCGTCCGGACCGATGATCGTGGTAATACTGAGAATATGGCCCGGCCAGTCCGCGTCGAGCGCATAGGCGCCGAACTTGATGTAACACTTGTATTGCCTGGCTTTGGCTGCGATTGCTTCCGTTTCCGGCCCCGGGATCTCGATGGCTACCCGCTCGATCTCCCTGCGGTCCCAGGGGTTCCAGCCCTGCAGCGGGAACTCGTGGAAACACAGCAGGTCTTTGGGCGCCCCGAAAAATTGCGCTTTATCGATCAGTTCGAGCATGTGATCCAGATTTGAGCGAATCCCCCCGGCGGGATTGCCGCCATCGACGGCCCGTACCCGCGACTGGATCGCAGACACCGTGACGGTGTCTTTTCGCAGCGCTGCGCGTGCGTACGCCCGGCCGTTTTCCGGGAGCGTCAACGGTGTGCGCGCAGTTCCCGCCTGTGCAGCGGCAGCGGTGCCCGGGGTGAGTGTCGTGACGGACGATCCGACCAGTCCGGCCGTTCCGGCCAGCAGCAGGCGACGTGTGAGGTTCGGTTGCTTGCTCATTTTTGCTCCCTTTTCATCGATGCGGCAGTATTGTACCTGCTGAATCCGACCTCGATCCGGAGCCCCCGGTCCGGAATCGCCCGAAGTTGCTCAATCAGGGAGGCCGCTAAATGGATATCATTCGTTGGGTCGCTGCATTGTATGTACTGGTACCGCTGGTCGCCATTGCCGCTCCCCGGACCAACCTGTTGCTGATCGTCACGGACAATCAAAGTCCCTCATTGCTCGGCGCCTACGGCAACAGAGATATCAGTACGCCCAATATCGACCGGCTGGCGGAGCAGGGTATCCGCTTCGACAACGCCTATGCCGCCAGCGGTGTGTGTTCCTCGTCCCGGGCCGTATTGCTGACCGGGCTGATGCCGTCGCAAAACGGTATCCACAACGGCCTGCCCGGCAACTACAAGGTGCCGCAGTGGTCGGGAATAGAAGAATATCGCAACCTGCCGCAAACCCTGGCAGATGCGGGCTACCGCACCGGCATGGTCGGGAAATACCACCTGGGCGATTATCGCGAGGCCCAGCTGGGGTTCGATTTCTGGGTGACTTTCAAGGGCGGGCATACGACGAGTTTCGTCGATCTCGAAGTCGTCGATAACGGCGAGTTCTACAATATTGCCGACCGGGACGAGCACGTCACCGATTTCTGGTCGCGCCGGGCGGTTGATTTTCTCAGCGAGCAGAATGACGACCGGCCGTTTTTCCTGATGTTGTCGTACAACGGCCCGTATATCCTGCCGCCAACCGTGAATGAACCGCCCACCAATCAGTACGGAGATTATTACCTGCAGCATCCACCGGCCATGCCGCAGGAACCGGTACATCCCTACCTGCGTGACTGGACACGGTCGGCGCGCATTCCATCCTATGTCGGATCGAGCCTGCCCTGGTCGGCAATCGGTGCGCTGAACAACCGCAAGGCAATGGCCAATGTCGCGGCGGAAACGACCCTCGTGGACGAGGGCATCGGGCGGGTGCTTGCCGAGTTGAAACGTGCCGGGCTGGATGAGAATACGCTGGTGGTTTTCCTGTCCGATCAGGGCTCTGCATACGGACAGCTTGGGTTGTGGGGCAACAGTTCATGGGGAACGCCGGCGCCCGCCTTTAACGCGAACATGCAGATCCCGCTGATTTTCAGACATGCCGGGAAGATACCGGGCGAGCAGAGCAGCGACCTGATGATCAATCAGTTCGATCTGTTGCCGACGCTGCTGGATTACCTGGGACTCGGAGACCTCGACATCGAGAACTCCCCGGGGGCGAGTTTTGCACCCGTTCTGACCGGTGGCACCGTCGATTGGGATAATGCTGTTTTCTTTGAGTACATCACCACGCGGGCAGTCCAGACGCGTCGATGGAAATACATCAAGCGTTTTCTGGCCACACCCGACGAGTTATACGACCTCGAGTCGGATCCCGAGGAGCGGGTCAACCTGGCAGATGATCCTGACTACCAACAGGTGTTGCAGCAGATGGATGATCGTCTGGAGGCATTTTTCGGCGCCTACACAGCGCCGCGCTATGACATCTGGAAGGGTGGCACGGCGAAGGTAACGCTGTCCTACGGCAACCGGAACAAGCGGTTTTCAGAACATTTTGCAAACTGGGAAGCGCCTGTAACCGAGAAGGCAACCGCTTTCAGAGATTAGGGGCCGGCCAGAACCCCCCGTCAAAACCAGGCATTGTGTGGCCGGTGTCCCCTTTGGAGGGAATAAAGCGGACCGCAGGGAGCCATCCCGACAAAGGGGACAGCGGGCGCGCAATGCCGGGCTATTGGCAGGCTGTTCAGACCGTGATCTGTGGCGAAGCTGAAAAAGGCAGCCAGTCCCCGAGGCCAGGGGCCGGGTACTCCTTCCGGCGGATGGCTCCCTGCGGTCCGCTTTATTCCGCCTCCAGGAGTCCCCGTCCCCTGACCTCTGACAGCGGTGGTCGGGTTTGCCTTTTTGGACAGGTCGATCATGGCCCGGTCTTCAGTTGCAGCACCATGCTCCCGATCGCCGGATCCCCGGTGAAAACCAGGCATTGTGTGTCCGGTGTCCCCTTTGGAGGGAATCAAGCGGACCGCAGGGAGCCATCCCGACAAAGGGGACAGCGGGCGCGCAATGCCGGGCGATTGGCAGGTTGTTCAGTCCGTGATCTGTGGTGAAGTCGAAAAGGCGGCCAGTCCCCGAGGCCAGGGGCCGGGTACTCCTTCCGGCGGATGGCTCCCTGCGGTCCGCTTTATTCCGCCTCCAGGAGTCCCCGCCCCCTGACCTCTGACAGAGGTGGTCGTAATGCTAGAGGGCGTCGGGCTGATTTTCAGGGGCGGCAGCTCGAAACGCGGGCAGGCTCATGCATGCTTCATTGATGCGGTTGATTCGGGGGTAAGGGGCCAGGTCGCAGTCGAATCTTTGGGCATTGTAGATCTGCGGGATCAGGCAGACATCGGCAACGGTCGGGGAGTCGCCGAAACAGAACCGGCCGGTGTTCGGGCTGTTCGCCAGCCTTGCCTCGAAGGCCGAGAAGTTTTCGCTGATCCAGTATGCATACCAGGCCTGTTTCTGATCTTCATCGATACCAAGCCGCTCGGTCAGGAATCGAAGCACACGCAGGTTGTTGTGTGGTTGTGTGTCGGTGACGATGATCTGCGCCAGTGACCGTACGTGGGCCCGGTTCGCTGCCGGTTCGGGCAACAGCGGATGTTGCGGATAGCGCTCTTCGAGATACTCGAGAATGGCAAAAGACTGGTTGATGACCAGGTCGCCGTCGATGAGTGTGGGTACCAGGCCCTGTTTGTTGAGTTTCAGGTAATCGTCCGAGCGTTGCTCACGCTGCAGCAAATTGACGGGGCAGGATTCATAGCTGAGTTGCTTGAGGTTCAGTGCAATACGAATCCGGTAGGCAGATGAGCTTCTGAAGTAGGTATAGAGCTTGAGGTCTGGCACGGTGTGGTTCCTGCGGCTGCCGGTCCGGGGTGAAGTCAGGGCCGATGAGCGTTTTATGCCGCTCAATATAGTCGCATATCAGGCTATGTGCTATAAGAATCCTGTCCCGAACGACAGGCACCCGGCATGATCAATGGCGGTTGTCTCCGCGTGTTCCCGGAGAGGTTTCGATGGCCCGTCCGTTTCGTTTTATCACTGCGACCAGCCTGTTTGACGGGCACGACGCATCCATCAACGTCATGCGCCGGATTCTGCAGGACTCCGGTGTCGAGGTGATTCACCTGGCCCATAACCGGTCGGTCCAGGAGGTTGTCGATGCCGCTTTGCAGGAAGACGTTCAGGCGATCGCGATCAGCTCGTACCAGGGCGGTCATATCGAGTATTTCAAATACATGATCGATACGCTGCGCGAATTTGATGCCGGCCATATCAGCGTATTCGGCGGCGGTGGCGGTGTCATCGTGCCGGACGAGATCGCGGATCTGCAGGCATACGGTGTATCGAGAATCTATTCGCCGGAAGATGGCCAGCGAATGGGACTGCAGGGAATGGTCGATGACATTCTGTCGCGGTGCAGTTTCGGCGCTGAAACCGCACCGGCGGACCTGGTCGATCGTTGTATTGCTGCGGAGCCGGGCCGTTGCGGACAGGTCACGGTGGCCCGCGCCCTGACGGCCATCGAGAACGGTTTCCTGGATGACCGGCAAATAGCGCGGCTCAACGCAGATGCCCCCGGACGATCGGCGCCGGTTCTGGGTGTTACGGGCACCGGTGGTGCCGGGAAGTCTTCGCTGACCGATGAACTGGTCTACCGTCTCAGGATGGATTCCGGCGACCGGCTGCGCGTGGCGATTCTGGCTGTCGATCCAAGTCGGCGCAGGAGCGGCGGTGCTTTGCTGGGCGACCGGATTCGTATGAACAGCATAGGCACGGACAATATCTACATGCGGTCCGTCGCAACCCGGGCATCGCAGGTGGAAGTACCGGCATACCTCCAGGGCATGGTGGGCCTGCTCAGATTGTCCGGGTTCGACCTGGTCATCGTCGAGACGCCCGGAATAGGCCAGGGCGATGCGGGGATCGTGCCTTTGGCGGATGTCTCGTTGTATGTAATGACGCCTGATTTTGGTGCGGCCAGCCAGCTGGAAAAAATAGAGATGCTGGATTTCGCCGATGTCATTGCCATCAACAAGTTCGACCGGCGTGGCGCACAGGATGCGCGGCGTGACGTTGCCAGGCAGGTAATGCGGAATCGCAGGGAATTCGACTGCGATTTGGATGACA
>JAJRXW010000121.1 GCA_024276095.1 Gammaproteobacteria bacterium | reverse complement strand
CTCGTGCCGAGACTGTGTCCCGCATGGACGCGGGACGCAAGCCCCCATGGATGGGTTCACGGCGGGTCTCGGCACGAGCACTCCGCACCGTCGCTCCGGGCCTTCCGGGGGTGCCATGGCAACGCGCCTCTGCCCCTGGCCTGGTCAGGAAAATATTGGTCTTGCCATTACCCGGCCCGGTTCGGTATCGTTATCGGCCCGGTGAAAGTCGAATCCGAAGAAAACCGAATAGTAGGCGCGTAGCTCAGTGGTTAGAGCACTTGCTTGACATGCAAGGGGTCGGTGGTTCAACTCCACTCGCGCCTACCAGACTTTTTCCCGGGCTTTCTTCAACGAGTGCATCCGGATTTCCAGCTATGCCCGTAGTCACGTTGCCCGATGGCAGCCAAAGACAATTCGATTCTGCGGTGACCGTAGCCGATGTAGCGGCCGATATCGGGCCGGGGCTGGCAAAAGCGGCGCTCGCGGGCCGGCTGGACGGACAGCTGGTCGATACCTCAGCACCGATCGAGGCCGATGCCAGTCTCGCCATTATTACCTCCCGGGACGAGGAGGGTCTGGAAATCATTCGTCACTCCACGGCACATTTGCTTGCCCAGGCAGTACAGCAGCTGTTCCCCGACACACAGGTGACGATCGGTCCGGTGATCGAGGACGGTTTTTTCTATGATTTTGCCCGTGAGCAGCCTTTCACTCCCGATGACCTGGAAGCCATCGAAGGGAAAATGAAGGAAATCGCGGATGCTGATCTTCCGATCACCCGGCACGTCATGGCACGCGATGAGGCGATCCGGTATTTCAAGGAGCTTGGCGAGCACTACAAGGCAGAGATCATCGAGGATATCCCCGGGGATGAACCGATCAGCCTGTACGGACAGGGAGACTGGATGGATCTGTGCCGCGGGCCGCATGCGCCCAGCACAGGCAGGCTGAAGGTATTCAAGCTGACTTCAGTAGCCGGTGCGTACTGGCGGGGAGATGCCCGCAATGCGATGTTGCAGCGAATTTACGGTACCGCCTGGCCTGATAAAAAGGCGCTCAAGCAGTATCTGGTGCGGCTGGAGGAGGCCGAGAAGCGGGATCACCGGCGCATCGGCCGTGAGCTGGATCTGTTCAGCATCCAGGACGAGGCCGGTGGCGGCCTGGTGTTCTGGCATCCCAAAGGCGCGCGCATTCGCCGCGTCATGGAAGACTTCTGGCGCGAACAGCATGTCGCGGCAGGTTATGAACTGCTTTATACCCCCCATATCGCACTGCAGACGTTGTGGGATACCTCCGGCCATACCGATTTTTACCGTGAGTCGATGTACCACGCGATAGAAGAGGACAACCAGCTTTACCAGCTCAAGCCGATGAACTGCCCGTTCCATGTGCTGGTCTACAAGAACCAGCTGCGTTCCTATCGGGAATTGCCCATGCGCTGGGCCGAGTTGGGGACTGTCTATCGCCACGAGATGTCCGGTGCGCTGCATGGCCTGATGCGCGTCCGGGGGTTCACCCAGGACGATGCCCATGTATTTTGCCGTGAAGAGCAGATTGCCGACGAAATCGTGCATATCCTCGATCTCACGCTGGGAATGCTGGATGCTTTTGGCTTCGACGAGTACTCGGTGATGTTGTCGACCCGGCCTGAAAAAGCCGTGGGTTCCGATGAGATATGGGATAAAGCGACGGTCGCGTTGCGCCAGGCCCTGGAGACCAAAGGACTGTCATTCACCATCGATGAGGGTGGCGGTGCGTTTTATGGTCCGAAAATCGACATCAAGATCAAGGATGCTATCGGACGGGAGTGGCAGTGCTCGACCATTCAGCTCGATTTCAACCTGCCGGAACGCTTTGAGATGGAATATGTCGGCGAAGACGGTGAGCGGCACCGGCCGATCATGATTCACCGCGCATTGCTGGGTTCGATCGAGCGTTTTTTCGGCATTTTGATCGAACATTACGAGGGCAGATTCCCCGCCTGGCTGGCCCCGGAGCAGGCGGTAATCCTGAATATTACCGACCAGCAGGCCGAATATGCCCTGAAAGTACAAGAATCTTTGAAAAATCAGGGTTTTCGGGTCAATGTGGACTTGAGGAATGAGAAAATCGGCCGTAAAATCCGCGAGCACACATTGCAGCGTATTCCATATCTTCTGATTACAGGGGATCGGGAGGTGGATGCAAGTACCGTGGCCGTGCGCACGCGTGAGGGCAAGGATCTGGGCAGCATCAGTATCGATGCATTTGCCGAACGACTCCGGGCCGAGATCGCGAGCCGCGGCCGAACTATTATGGAGGAATAAAGTATCGCTTCGAACAAGCGGGTTAAACGGAACCAGGAAATCACTGCCACTGAAGTGCGGGTGATCGGGGCTGACGGCGAACAGGTTGGCGTAATGCCGACTGCCAAAGCCATTGAACTGGCCGGCGAGAGCCAGCTGGATCTGGTTGAAGTATCGCCGATGGCTGATCCACCGGTTTGCCGGATCATGGATTTCGGCAAGTTCCTTTTCGGGCAAAGCAAGAAATCGCAGAGCTCAAAAAAGAAGCAGACACGTATTCAGATCAAGGAAGTGAAGTTCCGTCCCGGAACAGAGGAGGGTGACTACCAGGTCAAGTTACGCAACCTCATTCGCTTTTTGAGTGCCGGCAACAAGGCAAAGGTGACCCTGCGCTTTCGTGGCCGGGAGATGGCTCATCAGGAACTGGGCGCCAAGTTGCTGAAGAGAGTCGAAAAGGACCTGGAAGAGTATGGCACCGTCGAGCAGTTTCCAAAGCTCGAGGGCCGTCTGCTCGTGATGTTGATGACGCCGAAAAAGTAAGCCGGTTTTTATTGCCGGGTTTGAAAGTGAGTGGCGGTGATCGTTTGATCGCCTTATAGCGATCAGCGGCCCAAAACCCGCCTGCTTCGGCCGGGAATGCATCGTGGTGATGTATTTCAGAGGTACGAGTCAGGCTCAAGGAGAAAAAAATGCCTAAGATGAAGACCAACCGCGGTGCGGCGAAACGGTTTCGCCGG
>JAJRXW010000120.1 GCA_024276095.1 Gammaproteobacteria bacterium | reverse complement strand
CCGGCCAAACGAGCGCCGTTGGACAGCGCCAGAACGGCAGGTTTGGAGAGCGCACCAAAACTCATTCCGGAGATATGGAAAAACTTGCTGGTCGAATAGGGTGTCGCGCAGTCCGGGCCAATGACAACCGACTCGACCGGCACCTCATCTTTACTCAATGTCGGAAACGAACAGTTGAGAAACACCAGTGTCCCGGGTGAACTGGTATCCACGGTAGATCCAAAGGCCACGGTACTGTCTACGCCTTTGGCGGCACGATACGCCCAGGACCGCTCGGCACGGTTAAAAGGCATTTCTTCGCGGTCCATGGCAAAAAAGTATTGCCGGAAGAACTCGCCCATTTCCTCAAAGAAATAGCGAAAGCGGCCCACGACAGGGTAATTACGGCGAATGGCGTGCTTTGTCTGGGTACGATCGATAACGTAGGTCAGCACCAGTGTCAGGAACCCTACGCCCAGCGCAAAAACAAACAGGTAAACGAGCAGATTGAGGATATCGTGTGCCAGGCTCATTCGGGTTCTCCTTTTCGTATCAGCTGCGGATACTGATGCTGACTTCCAGCGGATAGTGATCCGACCCCACATCGGGCCCGCATTGCACATGGACACTCGAGGCATCCGGGCCAACGATGCAGTGGTCGATCGGAATCCACAGTGGAATCCATCCTATCGGCCAGGTTACATGTAAACCTGAGCGCCGCCGTGCATCGATCAATCCTGTGCTGCGCAACAATCTCGCGAAGCAGGCCGAAAACGGGGTAAGATTCAGATCGCCGATGATCATTTTTTGCCGCATTTTCACCTGATGGTCTGTTTTTTCCGCACCAGTCCGGTCCGGGCTATCCGGCCGGCTGGTATTCGGAATGTCCTGCTGCCCACCCAGCTGTTGTGACAGGTTTTCGAGCTGTGAGTTTCGCCACATCGCCCGCTCCGCAGTCGTGGGGGCAGAAAGATGCACGGCAAAGAGCTCCAGTTGCCGGTCGGGCAGATCGACGAGCGTGTGCACATTGACGCTGTCCGGGGCTCCCAGGCCGGTAATCTGCGTGTCCGAGAGCGGATAGCGCGAGTAAACGGCCAGGCCGAACGGGCCCTGTTTGGGATGCACTTCGTGCCACTGGTATGCCTGTTCGAAACCGGCAAGGGCCCTCGCCCAGGCGGGTGTCAGTTCGGACAAAACGATCAGGTCCGGTGATTTTCGCTCCAGGTAGGTTCGCACACGGTCGTGAGCGTGGTTTTCAAACAGCAGATTCAGCGAAATCACGGATATGAAAGATGCGGAATCTGCCTGGGGATTCTCCGGCGGGCCGGTACGGGCAAGCAACCCGGGCAGGTAAGGGCCGACATAAACAAAGTTCGGGATTGCCAGTAACAGGGCAGCTGCCGCTGCCGGCAGGTTCTGAACATAGAGGAAAGACAGCCCGGCGAATACCAGCATCAGGAGGTAAGTCACACGGAAGTGAGAGAACAGCTCCAGCACCCAGTGCCGGCCGGCAAACTGTGCGAATAACGTGGCCAGCCCGGCGGCGCCCAGTGCCGGCCAGGCAAACCACTGAATCAACTTTCCACCCTGTTGGTAATAAACCGGTCTTCCGAATACAGCCCCGCAATTGGTCATTCTGACACAAACCACGCCAAGTCGCGTAGTATTGGACTCCTGCTTCAGATGCGATGCGGTGGATCACGGAGTCTCGTCATGCGCCAACCTGACAAGTTCGTAATGATCGGACTGATCGTGCAGGCCATGCTGCTTTCAGCCTGTACCGAAAAACCCGGGCAGGACCAGGCAGTGCGCGATAACCCTGCCACTCCGGAGGAAATTGCCATCAGAACTGTTTCCGATCTGCTCGGCATTGCGCCGCAGGACGCACAGATCGTCTCCATCGCTCCCAGGGAGTTCAGTGATTCCAGTCTCGCCTGCCCCGAGCCGGGCCGATCCTATCTGATGGTCATCACGCCGGGGCACCAGGCCATTGTCGAAGCGGACGGGCGCCGTTTCGATGTACGCATAGCGGGGCAATCGGGCAAAATCTGCTATCGCCGCAAACCGGGCCGCAACACGGACAGGCCATCCGATCAGCTGCCGGCGGGTTCCGCTACTTCATAGGCCTGTCAGCTACGGCGGGCCTTGCGCCACCGGCGCAAGGTAAGCATCTGCCAGAAAGGGCGCAGGGCCCGGGCAAGTTTTTCAATCGTTGTGGGCCGGTACAGCGCGCGATCCGCATCGGAAAGCTCATCGAAACGATTCCTGTATTTCAGCTTGACCCAGGCGTTCAGATCCATCCGTGAGGCCTGCTCGAACAGAAACCGGTTCAACCATCCGCCATGCTCCCGACGCAGGTAAGCCGCCCCGAAATCAATCAAATAGGGCTGACCGGATTCGGTAATCAGAATATTGTTTTTGCGCTTCATATCGGCATGAGCGACACCCGCCCGATGCAGGGACTGAACGATTTCAAGCAGGCCGGCAAAAAACCGCTCGCGGTCTTCCGGCGGCCCCCCGATCTCCCGGTAGGATTCACTCTCGATATACTCGAGCATCAGGTGTTTTTCATCCCGCAGGCCGAAACAGTGCGGGATGCCGGGAATGCCGTCCAGCCTCTGATAAACCGAGTATTCCCGTCGCAGCATCAGGCGCCGGATCATCAGAACAGGCCATACGCCCATCGCCGTTTTGACAATCAGGCGCTGCGATCCGGAGCCGATGAGATAGACCTCCCCCTGATAGCCGCGACTGATCAATAAACCAGTCGCAATATCCGAGCTATCAAAAGAAGGGTCGGCCAATGTACCAAAGCCAGAACAATACGAAGACGACGACAGCCGGTTCCGCATTCTGCTTGAGGCTGGTCATGAATGACCAGCTACCCTCGCCTTGCGGAATTATTCTCCTGGGAATAACCGCCGGGACCGTTTTCGACCACTGCTCCCACTCTTCGCCGAACAGGCGTTGCAACTTGCGATCTTCGTACTCAATTGCTGTCGGATAGTACAGCCACCAGAACACGGCCGAGACCAGCACCGCCCACCACTGTCCGCAGGCGACGGTGAACCCGATCATTAACAGCAGGTTACCGGTATAGAGTGGATGCCGCACCATTGAATACGGACCGCCGGTGGCCAGCTTCTTGTTCTTGAATATGAACCCCGAGGCATACAGGCGCACCAGCATACCGGCCACGGCGACTGCGGACCCGGCATAAAACAGCCCGGGCTGCGGCTGTGACAGCAATGAATAGACCGCCAGCAGCAGCAGGCCCAGGCCCTGCCGGGAACTCTCGTGGTAGCGAATTTCCCGCAGGATATGTGCCGGACCGCTCAACGGCGGCAAATCACGTGTACGACTGCTCATGGTTATCGGAGTTCAGACCTGAATATTTTCGGAACCCCATTCTATCAGCTATGAAGCTGACCGGAAGCCGTCCCCGGGCCCGCCTGAACCACCGGATCTTCCCTGCCGCGAACATACCGGAGCAATCCGGGCCCAGCAGGCAGCAACCAGGATGACGAACTCACGACCAATCGACGAACAATCAGCCAATGCCCACAGAAAGCGCCAAAAAAGCGATCAGTACATAGAGAACGATCGATATGCCGGCCGCCAGCAAGGCCAGCGGGAGCTGCGTAAATACATGGTCCATCAGATCGGCGCCACAGGCCATCGAGGACAGTACGGTCGTATCCGAGAACGGCGAACACTGATCGCCGAAAACCGCACCGCCGAGAATTGCGCCGAAATTCAGCGCGAAAAACAATGGCTCCGGACTCACGGCAAACGCCAGCGGCAGGGCAATCGGAAAAATCACTGCATAGGTGCCCCATGAGGAGCCAATCGAGAAAGACACCAGCATACACACAAGCATCAGAACGCCCGGCAATATGTAAGGCAGGCTCTGCAACATGCCGCTGGTATTTTCGATGACAAATACCGCCGTACCCAAAGCCTCGGACACATTGCCGAGCGTGACCGCCAGACCGAGAATGACTGCACCGACAGTCACCCCCTTTATTCCACTCAATACGCCGTCGAAAACATCGTGCACCGGCATTCCCCGTATCCGGGACAGAACCATCGCAGACACCACGGACAACCCGAAAGCCTCAAAAACCATCGGCGCGCCGCCCAGCATCCATGGCACGATGGAAAAACCCAGTAAAACCCCCATCGGCAGGAAAAAATCCACCAGTCGCGGCTGATAATAGTCGGGCACGTGCGCAACACTCAGTTCTTTCGCCAGCAGGGGTTGCGCATCGGCACGATCGAGCTGCCCGGTGTCTCTGGCCCTGTCGATGGCCGCACGCATGCGCTTGCCGACCCAGAACATCCTGTCGACAGACAGCAGCAGCGTAAAAGTCACAGCGATCCAAGCATAAAAATTGAACGGGATGGCTTTCAGGAACCATCCGATTGCGCTTTCCTGATCGGGCACGACAGAACGCAGGGAATCGATGGTAATCAGCCCCGCCACGTAGGCAGGCCACACATTGAACGGAATCAGCGTGGCGACCGGCGAAGCCGTGGAATCGACGATGTAAGACAGTTCTTCGTGCGAAACCCGCTCCCGGTCGGCAACCGGCTTGGCCGTCGTTCCGGTGAGGACGGTGCTGATGGTGCCGCCCTGATGAAATATGATGCCCATGATCCACGCAAACAACCTGGCCGAGCGACGGGAATGCACAAACCTGTTTGCTACGGTCGTTGCAAAATACTGTGCGCCGCCGTTCTTGTTCCAGATTCCGATCAGGCCACCCAATGCCCATAGATAGACGAGCAGAATCTGAGCGTAGCGTTCGCTGCCAAGACTCGGTATCAGGAAGGCGCGAATAATATTGAATTGCCCGGTTACCACTCCGCCCAGCACCACGCCGCAAAAAAGACCGAGAATGACGTTCCTGGTCCAGAAACAGACTATGAGCGTCGCAACGGCGGGCAGCAGCGAAAGCCACCCGTAGTGAGCCGACGCATCGGGCAACGGCAGCAACGTATTTGCAAACAGGATTCCGGCGCCCAGGGTCAAACCGAACGGCACGACCAGTTTCAGCAGTGCGGAACCCGAAAAAACCTTTGTCACGGCTTTATTGTCTATTTTCATTCACCCGCACGCCGGCCCGACAGGAAACATGTCCGCCCCGCCGATCTGAATATGGCCT
>JAJRXW010000119.1 GCA_024276095.1 Gammaproteobacteria bacterium | reverse complement strand
TTGCTGACTTCCGTTGCCATGCACGGCATTGCGCCCTACGGACAGGTCCTGACGCACGGATTTACCGTGGACGAGAAAGGGCGCAAGATGTCCAAGTCACTGGGCAACACCATCCTGCCGCAGAAAATCGTCAATACGCTCGGTGCCGATATCGTCAGGCTGTGGGTCGCGGCGACCGATTACAGTGGCGAGATGCATGTTTCCGAAGAAATCCTCAAGCGCATGTCGGATTCCTATCGGCGCATGCGCAACACGGTCCGTTTCCTGTTGGGGAATCTGCATGGTTTCGATCCCGACCTGCACGTGGTGCCGGTCGATGAGCTGGTAGAACTGGACCGGTGGGCAGTCGGGCGTACCGCCAAACTGCAAACCGGTTTGCTGGAAGCCTATGGGTCCTACGAATTTCATCGTGTGTACCAGCAGCTGCACAATTTTTGCGTCGTTGATATGGGCGGTTTTTTCCTCGACATAATCAAGGACCGGCTGTACACGACGGGTGTCGACAGCCATCCGCGTCGTTCGGCACAAACAGCCATGTATCATATTGCCGAGGCGATGGTTCGATGGCTGGCGCCTGTTCTGAGCTTTACCGCGGAAGAGATCTGGAAGCTCATGCCCGGTTCCAGGGATGATTCGGTGTTTCTGACGACGTGGTATGAAATACCCGAGGCGTCACAGTCGTCATCCGGTGCTGTTGACTGGGATGCGCTGATCAATGTCAGGGACACGGCCAGCAAGGTGCTGGAAGACCTGCGCAGTGACAAGGTCATCGGTTCCAGTCTCGATGCTTCGGTCGATATCTATGCCGATGGCGCTACATTCGAGTCGCTGCAGCAGCTGGGCGATGAGCTGCGGTTCTTGCTGATCACCTCACAGGCGGCTGTGCATCCGCTGCGGGAGAAACCGGGCGACGCGCAGCAGGGCGAGCTGTGCTGGGTCGTTGCAACGCCGACCGAAGAGAAAAAATGTATTCGCTGTTGGCACCGACGAGCGGATGTCGGCAGTGTCGATGAACATCCAGAGATCTGTTCCCGTTGTGTCACCAACGTGGAACGGTCCGGGGAGAATTCCGGCGAAACCCGGGTTTATGCGTGATATTCAATGAATGAAGCCAATGGCACAATAGCACCGGTCCGGATTACGGGCAGCGGGGTGATCTGGTGGTTCCTGATCTCTGCGCTGATCGTGGTGGGCGACCAGATGACCAAGCAGTCGGTGATCGAGAATCTTTCGCTGTATCAGCGTATCCAGATTCTTCCGGTGCTGGACCTGGTACGGTTGCACAATACCGGAGCGGCATTCAGCTTTCTCTCCGGAGCATCCGGCTGGCAGAACTGGTTTTTCATCGGTGTCGCTGTCGTGGTGAGCCTGCTGATCCTGGTCTGGATGTATCGCACGCCGCGCAGCGGCTACCTGACCTTGTTGCTGGGACTGTCACTGGTGCTCGGTGGCGCTGTCGGCAACCTGATTGACCGGCTGCTGCATGGCTATGTCGTCGATTTTATTTTGTTCTACTACCAGACCTGGTCATACCCGGCTTTCAACCTGGCGGATTCCGCGATTACCTGCGGAGCGATACTGGTGCTGGTTGACGGGCTGATACTGGATCGGCGCCGGAGGTCCTGAGCAAAACGGGATAAGTCAAAGGGGGGGCAGGTTCCTGCCCCCCTTTTTTCGTTGTGTTTGCCGCTATGTTCTAGCGCCAGCAGACGTCGGTGGTTACCATGCCCCCGTTGCTCTGGGCTGTGCGTTGCCCCTGTTCGTTGATCGTAAACAAGCCGCAGTCATCGTCGGCTGCCTGGTTGCCGAGGGGGTCAACAATCGCAAGAGCGATGAAGCCGGTTGCAGCACCTCCAGGGCCGGCTGCGACCGCGAGGTTGTAATACCCCCGGTCTGTCGACGGGATGCCCAGGCCGTTGGGCGGCGCGTTTGTCAGTTCTGCCGCTGTCGTTGCGTACCGGGCGGGGTTGCTTTGCAGGTAGAATTTTTCCTGCGCTGCTGCGATTCGCAGCAGCGCAGACGTGGCATCTACCCGGTTGGCCCGCATCGTGTAGGCCCGGTAGCTGGGGATGGCGATACCCATCAGGATGGATACCACGACCACGACGATCATGAGCTCTACCAGCGTGAATCCCGTTTGATGCTTCATGGTCTCAGGCTCCTACTGTGTCTCGTCTTCCACCCAGAAGGTTCGTCCGCCACCGCGGCCGGTATCCGGGTC
>JAJRXW010000118.1 GCA_024276095.1 Gammaproteobacteria bacterium | reverse complement strand
GTCACGATGCCCAATGTACCTTCCGTGCCGATGAACAGCTGCTTGAGGTCATAGCCCGCGTTATTTTTCAGCATGTGGTTCATCGATGTCACCACGGTACCATCGGCAAGCACCGCCTCCAGACCCAGGATGAGCTCTCGTACCATGCCGTAGCGCAATACCCGGTTGCCGCCGGCATTGGTGGCGGCGTTACCCCCCAGTGTTGCCGTACCGCGTGCACCGAGATCCAGCGGAAACATCAGATCATGTCGTTCTGCGGCTTCCTGTGCCGCCTGAAGCGTGGTACCGGCCTGCAGCGTCATGGTACGTCCGACCGGGTCGATCTCCTCGATCCGGTTCATCCGCTCCAGCGAAAGAATCATGTCCTCACCGGTGGTAGCGGCACCCTGCACCACACCCGTGAGGCCGCCGTGCACAACCACCGTCTGGCCGAGCTCGTGGCACAGTTTCAGTGTTGCAGAAACGCCGTTCGTATCAGCGGGCCGCACCAGAAAGGCGGCCTGGAGAGGGTCGCCGGCCGTCCAAAGCCCCGCAGCCCTGTCGCCCAGGCGATCGGCTGTCAGGACCGAATCCGGGCCTAGAATTTCGGAAAACCTGGAAACAATGCTGTTCACATTACCAGAGAATCCTCTTTATATTTATATAATAATCTTTTGTTTTAACTGATTATTTCAATACCGGCATCACCTGCTTACCGATAATATCGATCGCCGTGGCCGGATCGTCATGCAGTCGAAACCCGATCTCGTTGACGCCGGCTTTCCTGAACCCCTGCACCGCTTCGAGCTTCCCGGGCAGCTCTGCAATGCTGCCCGTCAAAGTCAGATTATCGAGTAACTGGTTAATAATGCGGTCGGGCACGCCTTCGATTTCGTGGCTGCGGGCACGATAGGCTTTGAAAAACCCGGTCATATTGTTTCTGACCGTCGCGCAGTCCTCATCGCACATGAACGACTTCAGGTACCACTCCTCGAGCAGGCCCCGGATCAGCAGCTCCCGGCGGGCTTCGCGGACGGCCGCTTCGCCGTCTTCTTTGATGTGGAACGCCCAGACATCGCTGATATGGAAATCGTCGAGGTTCCGGTCATTGTCGCGTACCGACTGAACGACTGTCTCGACGGCCTCCCCGACCAGGTTCAAAGGCACATCGCTCATCATGATGCCGTCGGCCACCCGGCCACCCATGCGCAACATCTGTGGCCGGTTGGCACCGGCATAGACCAGCGGCGGCGTGTCGGCGACCCAGGAGGCATGGTAACCGCGTGCCTTGAACATTCCCCCTTCATAGCGCAGCGGTTTTCCGCCGGCTCCTTCCCTGATAATCTCGATGCTTTCGCGCACCGCCCTGACCACCCGGTCCGGCTCAACCCCCATTCCGGCACACCAGTATCCGCCACCGCCAACCACCATGCGCGCCCGGCCATGGCAGTATTCGTTCAATGTCAGCAGCGCATTGGCCATTTTCATCGGGTGCATTTCATAGGGACTGATGACCACCACGCCAAGATCGATCCTGCTGGTCCTGGTTGCGGCCGGCATCAGGCACATGAATGGATCCCTGGATGCCACATAGTTCTGCGTCCAGATCGTTCTGATCCCGTATCCCTCTGCCTGCACGGCGAGTTCTGCAACCTGATCCGGGGTCAGATCCGGCTCCAAAATGACATCGATTTCCAAACCACTACTCCCTGATAATCGTTTTTCTCGAGCAGGAATCTTAGCAGGAATGCAGTGGCGCAGGCATTGACACCAGGTCATTAACCAACCGTATCCGCCAGGCAGGCATGGATACCGGTTCGATGAAAACAAGGATCACTGATCGATGCGAACACTACCTGGCGGGCTTGTCCGCCGAAGGCCCGGGAAAGGACGGTGGCAAACTCTGCCAGTGCTCTGCCAGGCTCGCTGAACGCAACTAGTTTTCACCGCCGGGCGTTCCCGGCGGTGACGATTTTCCTGGGTCGGATGTTTCGCGAGGGTCCTGCGGCAAAGGTGGCGGTTTACTGTCATCGTCGAGCAATATGCGCCAGGCCGGCGTCTCCATATCATCGAACTGTCCGGACCTGACCGCCCAGAAAAAGGCCCAGATCGCCCCGGCCAGCGCCACCAGGCCCAGCGGGATCAGCAAATAGATAATCGTCATCGCGCCTGTTCCATGGGGCTGCCGCAGCCGGCAGCGTCTTTATCAGCCATATCCCCGGTGTCTTTTTGCCATCCCAGCCGCAACGCGTTCATGGTTACCAGCAGCGAACTTGCGGACATGCCCAACGCGGCCATCCACGGCGCCAATACGCCACTGGCCGCCAGCGGAATAGCGATCACATTGTAGCCAATCGCCCAGACCATGTTTTGCCGCACAACCCGCATGGTTCGCCGGGCCATCGACACCGCCTCGGCGACCGGCCGGAGGCTGGCGCTCATCAGTACACAGTCGGCCGAATGTTGTGCCAGTGAAGTACCACTGCCCATCGCTATCGAGACATCTGCACCTGCCAGTACCGGCGAATCGTTGATACCGTCACCCACCATGGCAACGATCCTGCCTTCGGCCTGCAGTTGACGCACCAGAGCCAGCTTCTCTCCCGGCCTGAGCGCGGCGAACAGATGATTGATCCCCAGTTTTCGGGCCAGCGCCCTGACCGGCTGCGGGCTGTCGCCACTGGCAATCGTGATGCGAATGGCTGCCGCACTGACCGCCCTGACCATTTCAGCAGCCCCCGGGCGCAGCTGCTCGGCGATTTCGAAACGGGCAAGAATTCCGTTTTCGTCACCCAGGTAAACCGAGCGGGTCTCCGTATCGTGCACCACCGACTGCCCGTCCCGATCGTCATCCGGACCGTGATCACGATTGGCTGCAAGCCCCTGCGCAAATTCTGCCCTGCCAATTCGATACGCCCGGCCGTTCACCTTGCCCTCCAGGCCTTCGCCGGGAACAGCCCTGATATCTTTCACCACATCGGCATATTCAGATTCAGGAAAAGCCTTTGCGACCGGATGTTCCGAACGAGACTCCAGGGCTGCAGCTATGGCCAGCACTTCCGCTTTGGAGTGCTTCCGAAACGGCTCTACTTTTTGAAGCTGCGCTCCGGAGTCCGTCAGGGTTCCTGTCTTGTCCAGCAACATATCGGTAATCCGGCTCAGCACCTGCAGGGCTCCCGCACGGCGCAACATGAACCCGCGCTGCGCCAATGCACTGGTCGCCACAGTGAACGAAGCCGGTGTTGCCAGCGCCAGTGCGCATGGACAGGTAACCACGAGAACCGCCAGCACGATTTCAAATGCCCGCTCGGGAGCAATCTGCCACCAGATAAACCCCACGCAGACAGCGACGACAAGCACCCCGGTAACGAACCACGAAGCGACCCGGTCGGCAAGCTCCATCGCACGCGG
>JAJRXW010000117.1 GCA_024276095.1 Gammaproteobacteria bacterium | reverse complement strand
CCGGTCATCATGCGAAACAGCGTGGTCTTGCCCGCGCCGTTGGGCCCGATGATGCCGACAATCGCGCCGGGGGGAATCTGGAAACTGAGATCCTCGATCAAAACCTTGTCGCCATAGGCCTTGTTCAGATGGTCGATCTCGAAAACCAGGTCACCGAGTCGTGTCCCGGGCGGGATATAGATTTCATTGGTCTCCTGGCGTTGCTGGAACTGCCGTGAGTTCAGTTCGTCGAAACGGTTCAGTCGCGCCTTGCCCTTGGCCTGGCGTGCCTTGGGATTCGAACGCACCCATTCCAGTTCCGCCCGGATGGATTTCTGGCGCGCCGCTTCCTGGCGTTCCTCCATCTTGAGCCGCTGCTCTTTTTGCTCGAGCCAGGAACTGTAGTTGCCTTTCCAGGGAATGCCGTGGCCGCGGTCGAGCTCCAGGATCCAGCCGGCGACGTTGTCCAGGAAGTAGCGGTCATGGGTGATGGCGATGACCGTGCCGGGATATTGCTCGAGAAAACGCTCCAGCCAGGCAACGGTCTCTGCATCGAGATGGTTGGTGGGCTCGTCCAGCAGCAGCATATCGGGTTCCGACAGCAGCAACCGGCACAGTGCGATGCGCCGCAGTTCGCCGCCGGACAGCGGCTCGATGGGGCTGTCCCAGTCGGGCAGGCGCAGGGCTTCCGCCGCCATGTCCAGCTTGTGCTCCAGTTCCCAGCCGTTGCACGCGTCGATGGCATCCTGGAGCTTTCCCTGTTGTTCCAGGAGCTGGTTCATCTCATCGTCTTCCAGCGGCTCGGCGAACCGGTCGCTGATGGCGTTGAACCGGCCGATCAGCCCGAGGGTATCTGCGACACCTTCTTCGATGATTTCACGTACCGATTTGTTCGGGTCCAGTTCCGGTTCCTGGGGCAGGTAGCCGATGCGGATGCCTTTCTGGGGGATGGCTTCGCCTTCGAATTCGGTATCGATGCCGCCCATGATCCTCAGCAGCGTGGACTTGCCCGCCCCGTTCAGTCCCAGCACACCGATTTTGGCGCCCGGGAAAAAGCTCAGGGAAATGTCCTTCAGAATGAACCGCTTCGGCGGCACGATCTTGGCGACGCCATTCATCGAGTAAACGTATTGAGCCACTATGATTATTCCCGTGTGTGTATCTTTGTTTAATGTGCCATGCGCTGAGATGCAGGGGGCGGATTATCCGGCAAGCCGGCTATAATAATCCAGTTTGAAGAGCGGAGGGGAGCGATGTCCGGATCGGCCGGCACAATCGCAGTGTTTAAAGACCAGCGCATTGCCGCTTATGGCTTCGGCGATGAGCATCCATTTGGCCCCGATCGCCACGATGTTTTTCATGCCGCGCTCGATCGCTGCGGGCTGGGCGACCGGGTGACACTTGTCAAAGGCGAAGTGGCCACGCGCTCCGAGCTCCAGGCATTCCACACGCCGGAATACATCGAACGGGTAGTCGAGCGGTGCCGCACCGGGCAGGGGTTTCTTGACGGCGGAGATACGCCGGCCCGCGCCGGTCTGGATCGGGCGGCGGCGGCTGTGGTCGGTGCGGCGATCACCGCAATGGATGGGGTGATCGGCGGGGAGGCGAAAAGAGCCTTTGTTCCCATCGCTGGCCTGCACCATGCCGGGCGGGATCATGCGGCCGGTTTCTGTATCTACAACGATTGCGGTGTGGTGATCGAGCTGCTGCGCTCCCGGCACGGCATCAGGCGGGTCGCCTACATCGACATCGATGCACATCATGGTGACGGTGTGTTCTATGCCTTTGAACAGGACCCCGATCTGCTGTTCGCGGACATTCATCAGGACGGCCGTACGCTGTACCCCGGAACCGGCCATGCAGCGGAAACCGGACAGGGGGCCGGCGAGGGAACCAAACTGAATATCCCGCTGGCACCGGGTGCCGGCGATGCGGCATTTTTTTCCGCCTGGGAGCAGGTCGAGGCCTATCTCGAGGCAGCCTCACCCGAGTTCATCCTGCTTCAGTGCGGGGCCGATTCGCTGGCGGGCGATCCGATCACCCAGCTGGAATACACCGCCGCTGCCCACGGTCATGCGGCCGCACGACTGTCCGCGCTGGCTGACAGGTACTGTGCCGGGCGTTTGCTGGCGGTGGGCGGGGGTGGCTACAACCGGCACAACCTGGCCGAGGCATGGACAGCCGTGGTGAAGGCATTTGTCGCGAGCTGATCGCGGCTCACACACCGTACTTTGAACCGGTATTCGGGCTAAACTACGCTTCTTTTTTGCGCGCGGAGAGCGGGATGTATACGAGTGACTGGACCATTGAGGGCTTTGACCCGGAGTTGGCGGAGGCCCTGAGTGGCGAACTGCGGCGGCAGGAAGAACATATCGAACTGATCGCCTCGGAAAATTATACCAGCCCGAGGGTACTGGAAGCCCAGGGGTCGGTGCTCACCAACAAGTACGCCGAGGGTTATCCGGGCAAGCGCTATTACGGTGGCTGCGGTTATGTGGACATGGCCGAACAGCTTGCCATCGACCGGGCGAAGCAGCTGTTCGGGGCGGCTTATGCCAACGTGCAGCCGCATTCGGGTTCCCAGGCCAATGCTGCCGTGTACATGGCCCTGCTGAATCCCGGCGATACCGTGCTGGGTATGAGCCTGGCGCACGGCGGTCATCTGACCCACGGTTCGCCGGTCAACTTTTCCGGCCGCCTGTACAATATCGTTTCCTACGGGCTCGATATCGACAGCGGTGAAATCGACTATGAACAGGTTGCAGCGCAGGCCCGCGAGCACCGGCCGCGCATGATTATTGCGGGGTTTTCGGCTTATTCGCGAGTCGTTGACTGGCAGAAGTTCCGGGATATTGCCGACGAGGTGGGCGCCTACCTGATGGTGGATATGGCGCACATTGCCGGGCTGGTCGCTGCCGGGGAATATCCCAGCCCGGTCGATATTGCCGATGCCACCACCAGCACCACCCACAAAACCCTGCGTGGCCCGCGCGGCGGAATGATCCTCGCCCGGGAAAACGAAGAGCTGACCAAAAAATTCAATTCACTGATTTTCCCCGGCACCCAGGGCGGCCCGTTGATGCATGCCATCGCCGGCAAAGCGGTGGCCTTTCTGGAAGCCATGCAGCCGGATTTCAAGACCTACCAGCAGGCAGTCAAGGCAAATGCGAAAGCCATGGCAGCCGTATTGATGGACAGGGGCTACAGCATTGTTTCGGGCGGGACGGACAACCACATGTTCCTGGTCGATCTGATTGACAAGGACATCACCGGCAAGGATGCCGATGCGGCGCTGGGCAACGCCAATATCACCGTCAACAAGAATGCCGTGCCGAACGATCCCCGTTCTCCTTTCGTTACCAGCGGGCTGAGGATGGGCACGCCGGCGATTACCACCCGCGGCTTCGGCGCGGCGGAAACCACCGAACTGACCGGATGGATTGCCGATATCCTCGACGATATCGACAACCGGCAGCAAATTGACGCCGTGAAACAGAAGGTGCTGGCTCTGTGTCAGCGCTTTCCTGTCTATGCCTGATGATCGATGCATTGTCCGTTTTGCAGTCACGCTGAGACCAAGGTCATCGACTCGCGGCTGAGCGGCGGGGGGCGATCGGTGCGCCGCCGCCGGGAATGTCTCTCCTGTCACGAGCGTTACACGACCTTTGAGACGGCGGAACTGGTCATGCCGCGGCTGATCAAGCGAGACCGGACGCGGGAGCCTTTCGATGAGGCGAAGCTGCGCAACGGCATGGTGCGGGCGCTGGAAAAAAGACCGGTCAAAACGGAAGTGATCGAGGAGGCCCTGGCCCGGATTACCCACGAACTGCAGACCATGGGAGAGCGGGAAATTCCTTCTTTGCAACTGGGCGAAATGGTCATGGAGGAACTGCGCAAGCTCGACGAGGTGGCGTACGTACGATTCGCATCCGTCTATCGCAGTTTTCAGGACATCACCGAGTTCCAGGAAGAGATCCAGCGCCTGCGCGAGATGACCGACAGCGAAAAAGGCCGCGACCAGCTCTCGTTGCTTCCTGAATCGAAAAAATGACCGATTGCACCGACCATCAGTACATGAGCCGGGCCATCAGGCTTGCCCGGCTCGGGCGCTACACCACCGACCCGAACCCGCGGGTCGGCTGTGTGCTGGTGCGGGCTGGGGAAATCGTCGGTGAGGGCTGGCATGTCCGTACCGGCGGGCCACATGCTGAAGCAGTTGCACTGCAGATGGCCGGGGAGCGCGCGGCGGGAGCAACGGCCTATGTCACACTGGAGCCGTGCAGTCATCATGGCCGTACGCCGCCTTGTGCGGACGCGCTGGTCGGAGCAGGCGTCAAGCGCGTGGTGATTGCATCAAACGATCCCAACCCGGAAGTCAATGGCGGCGGGATCGGCAGACTGGAAGCCGCCGGCATCGAGGTGCTGGGCGGGGTGATGGCAACGGAAGCCGGAGCGCTGAATCGCGGCTACCTGCTACGGCGAACGCAGGGGCGGCCTTTTGTGCGCAGCAAGCTCGCCGTGAGCCTGGATGGCCGAACCGCGCTGGCCAATGGTGACAGCAAGTGGATCACCGGCGATGCGGCCCGCGCCGACGTGCACGAATTGCGGGCACGCAGCTCTGCCATTCTGACCGGAGTGGGGACCATCCTCGCGGATGATCCCGCCCTGAATGTGCGGCGCGAGGATCTGGGCGATGTGCTGGCCCCGACGCGGATCGTACTGGATTCGAAGCTGCGCACGCCGGCTGATGCCAAACTGTTTGGTCTCTCCGGCCCGGTGCTAATATTCTGTGCCGACCCGGTCTCCGGGCGACTCTCCGGGCAACGGCAGGCTCTTGAGGATGCGGGGGCCATCGTCGAGACACTGCCGGCAGGCAACGGGCGCATTTCGCTGGCGGCGCTGATGCAGCGGCTCGCTGAACTGGAAGTCAACGAACTACTGGTGGAAGCCGGGGAGTGTCTGAACGGCGCGCTGATGCAGGCGGGTCTGATCGATGAACTGGTGATCTACATGGCCGGTCATGTAATGGGCAGCGATGCACGCGGTATGTTCGGTATTTCACCGCTGGCGGATATGGGCGACAGAATGGAATACCGGTGGGTTGAATCGCGCCGGGTCGGGAACGATATGCGGCTGGTATTGGAAAGGAGTTCAGGCTGATGTTTACCGGAATCGTGCAAACGACAGGCGTGGTCACCGGGGTGGAAGCGCTGGGGGGAGACGCGCGGCTGAGTATCGATACCGGCCAGCTCGATCTGAACCATTCCGGCCTCGGAGACAGCATTGCGGTCAACGGCGTGTGTCTGACCGCCATCGACCTGACCGCGAACAGCTTCAGGGCCGATGTCTCGACGGAAACGCTGGCGGTCACCACGATCGGCAGTCTCGAAGCCGGCAGCCGGGTCAATCTGGAGCCTGCGCTGACGCTGGCCCAGCCGCTGGGAGGCCACCTGGTTTCCGGGCACATCGACGGCATTGCCCGGTTGTTGTCCCTGCATGACGATGCCCGGTCGACGCGGATGGAGTTCAGTGTTCCCGATGCGCTGGCCCGGTACATTGCGGCGAAAGGGTCAGTGTGTCTCGATGGCGTGAGTCTCACCGTCAACGAGGTCTCGGGCAATCAATTTTGCGTCAATATCGTGCCGCACACACTGGAACAGACTATCATGGGGCATTATATCGTGGGTACGCGGGTCAATCTGGAAGTCGATCTGATTGCCCGGTACCTGGAAAGGTTAATGGGTCAGCAGGGCTGACCGGAGCGAGAAACAATATGGGCAAAATGCAGGTAGTGGGTGGCGCTGTCGATCACGATACGGCATTCAGTGACATCGAAGACATCATTGCCGATATTCGCGACGGCAAAATGGTGATCATCGTTGACGACGAGAATCGGGAGAACGAGGGCGACCTGCTCATGGCGGCTGCCAAGGTACGCCCGGAAGATATCAACTACATGGCCCGCTACGGGCGCGGCCTGATTTGCCTGCCCATGACCCGCAGTCGCTGCAACCAGCTTCGACTGCCGTTGATGGTCAATGAAACCGATGAACACCAGTCCACGAATTTCACGCTGTCGATCGAGGCAGTGGAAGGAATTACCACCGGAATCTCCGCGCATGACCGCGCGCGAACAATACGCACTGCCGTTGCTCCCGACGCACAGCCCGGCGACCTGCGACAGCCCGGTCATGTTTTTCCCCTGATGGCACAGGCCGGCGGTGTGTTGACCAGGGCCGGCCATACGGAAGCGGGTTGCGACCTGGCGCGGCTCGCCGGACTGGAGCCGGCGGCCGTGATCGTGGAAATTCTGAAAGAAGACGGCACCATGGCGCGCCGGCCGCAGCTGGAGGTTTTCGCCCGGGAGCACAAGCTCAGGATCGGCAGCATCGCCGATCTCATTCGTTACCGGCTGGAGAAAGAAGAATCCGTCGAGCGAATATCGGATGAGACAGTGATGACGGAGTTTGGTGAATTCCGGCTGGTCAGCTACGAGGATCACGTCAGCCGCAACGTCCACCTGGCGCTGATCAGAGGGGATCTGCGCAGCGACAGGATCCCCAAAGTGCGGGTGCATCTGCAGGATACGCTCGGAGATGTGGTCGGTATTCAGAGTCCCAGGCTGGGGTGGCCGCTTCGTTCCGCGATGAAAGAGATCGCCGATGCGGACCACGGTATCATTGTACTGCTGCGCTACGGGGAGTCTCCGCGGCATCTTATTGCTTCTCTCAAGTCTCTTCGGCAGGACGATCAGGACACCTCGCAGGGGGATTCGACTACGGTGCTGCGTACCTATGGTACCGGTGCCCAGATTCTTCGCGATCTCGGCGTGACACGCATGCGCGTACTCAGTGCGCCAAAACAAATGCATGCAATATCGGGGTTCGGGCTCGAAGTTGTGGAGTATATCGATCATGGTGACTAAGGTGACAGAGGGGCAGCTGGTCGTCAGGGATGCGCGGTTTTGCGTTCTGGCGGCAAGATTTAACGAGAAAGTTGTCTCCAGCCTGGTGGATGGAGCAATCGATACGCTCAAACGCCACGGAGCGGCCGACGCGGATATTCACCTGGTTCGTGTGCCGGGCGCGTTCGAACTGCCCCTGGCGGCCCGACGTATCGCAAAACAGCGCGGCTGCGACGGCATCGTTGCGGTAGGTGCCGTGATTCGCGGCGCGACACCGCATTTCGATTATGTGTGCGCCGAATGCGCCAGCGGGCTGAGCGCCGTCAGTCTGCAGTTCGATATGCCGATCGGCTTTGGTGTGCTGACCTGCGATACGGTCGAGCAGGCCTTTGAGCGCGCCGGGACCAAGGCCGGCAACAAGGGAGCGGACGCAGCGCTGGCGACCATTGAGATGGTCAGCCTGTTACGCCAGCTGGGTGCCTGAGCCGTGCAGGGCACAAAACATGCAGACCACGGATAACAGGCCCGCCGGCCAGCAGACCAGGGGACGCCGGGGAGCCCGCCGGTTGCTGGCCCAGGCGCTGTATCAATATCAGATTGCCGGCAACAGTCCGGCAGAGTTGCGCGCACAGTTTTCCGCCGACAGCGCATTCGATGCGATCGACAGCGAATATTTTCTGCTGTTGCTCGACGAGGTGCTTGCCGATACCGACAGCCTCGATCAGCAGCTCACCGCTGCCGCCGACCGGGATGCGGGTCTGTTCGATCCGCTTGAGCGCGGTGTGCTGTGGATCGGCCTGACCGAACTGAAATCTCATGACGATGTGCCGACCCGGGTCGTTATCAACGAGGCAGTGGAACTGGCCAAGGGGTTTGGTGCAGAGGGCGGTCACCGGTTTGTGAATGGCGTATTGGACCGGCTGGCTGTGCAATTGCGTTAACCGGGTCAGTACGCCGGACATGATTGGTGAATTCGATCTGATTACGGAGTTCTTTTCGAGCCACAGCGCCGGGCGGCAGGATATCGTGCTCGGCATCGGCGATGACGCTGCCGTGTTACGGCCTGCTCCCGGCGATGACCTGGTCGTTTCGACCGATACACTCTGTCAGGGGACCCATTTTACCGAAGACATGCCGGCCCATGCGCTGGGTTACCGGGCTCTTGCGGTCAATCTCAGTGACATGGCCGCCATGGGGGCGGAACCGCTCTGGTGTACCCTGGCACTCAGCCTGCCGGGCGTTGACCGCGCCTGGCTGGCCGGATTCTCCAGCGGGTTTTTTCAGCTGGCCCGGCAATTCGATGTAGCCCTGGTGGGTGGCGATACCGTATGCGCGCCGCTGGCGACGACGGTGACCATACACGGGCGGGCCGGACCGGACGCATCGGTTTTGCGCAGTGGCGCGCAAGCCGGTGACGGGATATTCATCACCGGACATCCGGGCGATGCCCTGGCCGGTCGAAAGATCCTCGAGAATGATCCGGCGATCATCCCGGCGCACTTTCCGGATCGACCGGTTGCGGCAAATGATGAATTATTGCCGGAGCTTATCGACCGGTTTTTGTATCCACGCCCTCGGGTCAGTGAAGGCCGTTCTCTGGCGGGGATCGCCAGTGCCATGATCGATATTTCGGATGGCCTGCATGCCGATCTGGTGAAGCTCCTGTCGGCGAGCGGAACAGGGGCCCTGCTCGATGCCGGGCACCTGCCGGTGTCCGAATCGCTGGTGCAGTGGGCGGGGCGGAGCGAGGCGGTGCACTTTGCCCTGTCCGGCGGGGATGACTATGAATTGTGTTTTACGGTCCCACCGGGGGCTGAAAAGCAACTGTGTGAGCAAACCGCTGCCTGGCAGTGTACCGTCACGCGCATCGGAACCGTCACCAGCGAAGCGGCGGTTCGCTGGCAACAGGACGGCAGGCCCCTGCCGGTCGACGATGCCGGCTATGATCATTTTGGGGGAGGCGCCGATGCGTAAATCCGACCTGATTGCAGCATTCAGGAAAGATCCCGTGCACTGGGCGGCATTCGGGCTGGGCTCGGGTCTGCTGCCGTGGGCACCGGGCACCTGGGGTACGGTGGTGGGCGTGGTGGTTTTTCTGCTGCTGCCGGAGATGTCCTTATCCGTGTATCTTGCCCTGCTGGTGGTGCTGTTCGTCGTCGGTGTCTGGATTTGCGGCGCAAGCGCCCGCAAGCTGGGTATTCACGATCACGGCAGTATTGTTTTCGACGAGATCTTCGGTGTGCTGGTAACCCTTGCGGCCGTGCCCCGCGAGTGGCCGTGGATTGCTGCCGCTTTTGTTGCCTTCCGGGTGATGGATATTGCCAAACCCTGGCCGATTCGGGACATGGATCACGGAATACGCGGTGGGCTGGGGATTATGCTCGATGACTGGCTGGCTGCCGTTTACGCGGCAATTGTTCTGTTGCTGCTGCAACATTTTTTAACCATGCCATAGCTCGTCTGACTGTCAGCGGCGGGCCTGTGGAATAAGGTGAATTTCTCCAGATGGTCGAAGCCGCAACCCAGACGCTCAGGACGCTCCAGGTTCCGGAGAGAATCGGCAAATACGACATAATCAATGAAGTCGGGCAAGGCAGCACCGGCAATGTTTATCTGTCTCACGATCCCTACTTTCGACGCGATGTGGCAATCAAGGTGTACAACGTCGAGCACGACGGTGATGCACAGCAGGCCAAAATCGCCCGCAAGATGTTTTTCAACGAAGCCTACATGGTGGGCATGCTGCAGCATCCGAATATTCTTCCTATTTACGATGCGGGCGAAGAAAACGGCCAGTACTACGTCGCCATGGAATATAT
>JAJRXW010000116.1 GCA_024276095.1 Gammaproteobacteria bacterium | reverse complement strand
TCGAATCCTCTCGCCCCGACCAATATTTTCAAAGGTTTATGATTTTTTTCTACAGCAGATTCTACGCTGCTCTGGTGGCCAGAAAGTGACCAATTCGGTGCTGAACAACCCTGAAATGCCCTGAATAGGCCATTCCTGCGGATGGAAAAGATGCCGAGTCATTGGCTACAGGGAAACCGTTGCCTGGACGGATCGAGGCGACAGTTGTGCCGAGCATGGTCATATCCAGGGCCGGCAGATTGATGATCATGCTGTTAACCTGCAGGATCTCTCCAGTGACATCATCGTACTGGATGTCCAGTGTGCCACTGCCCGTGCCGAAACTCGTGAAGACAACCGCACGTTCGGAGGGCGGGGTACCTCCCCAGAAATTTGCAGCTGGAATCAGCGGGCCGTCGAAACCGCCGCTGTAAAAATCCGAAACAACAGCAGTGTCGATGGTAAAGACACGGCTCACCGTCGCTCCCAATGCCGAAGAGGAACAAGTGAGCGCGACAGCGGAGATAAAAAACGCTGCCCAATATCTTTTTCCATCCACGATAACGCTCCTGAATGCGGCGAACCGGCTCTCGCTGGCCAATCGACACCGGATTGCCTATATGATGATGCTATCACACATTAAATTCGCCGGAATTCCACGTGTTTTATAGTGGAGATACGGTGCCGGCGGGGCCTTTTGGTGTTGGGCACCATGAATATGAGGTGGATCCTGCTCGCGAGTCTTGGCAGGATGTGCACCATGGATCATGGCGCATCACAGGACTATACCGAGGCAGCGCAGTGGGCCCGCCGGGCCGCGGAACTAGGCGATGCAGATGCACAATTCACCCTTGGCTGGCATTGCTCAAAAGGGAAGGGCGTATCGCGGGACCTGGTCGAGGCCCACAAGTGGTACAGCCTGGCTGCAGCAGGCGGGCACGAGAGCGCAGACCGGGCCAGGACTATGCTGGAGCGACAAATGACGCGGGAGGATATCCTCAGGGCGCAGCAGTTGGTGCAAACATGGACACCCGCTGCAGCAGGCGGGTTTGGCCCGTAGAATTCTTGCCGAGGATCGTTTATCTGTCTGTAAAGACTAGTCCTGGCTGGCGATTTGTTTCGCGTGCTGGGGTGTCATCATCGATACGATGACCACGATCACGAAAGCACCGAAGACCATTCCCATTTCGAGGATGTATTTCTCCGGGTGTACCCAGATTTCGGTAAAAACATGCCATCGGCCCAGAAGTTCCACGCTGTTCCAGGTAATGATTGCGGTAGGGATGGCATAGCGGATCGCCGTGGTAACTTTCCAGAACTTCAGCAGCCGGTTAAGCAGGTAAATGGACCACACGGTATTGATGAAAAACAGGCCATAGGTTACCGGGTGGGTGTCACCAAGAATGCGTTCGTCGTAAATCAGCAACAGGAGCAGGTAGCAGAACCAGACCACGTAGATGGTTTCCAGGCAGGTGATCGCCGCGAAATTTCTCTTGTGACCGCGGGTAGGCCTGCCGGTGCTCATGTACAGGTTGCGTTGAAACCAGTGAAAGAAATTGCATTTCGTTTCCTTGTTAAAAATGAAATAGGCAAGCGTCGCGAGCATCACGCCGATGGATGAGGGCATGATCAGATACTCGGCTTTGGTTACGACCTCACCGTTAACCATCAGGTCGGCAACCCCGAGCGTCGTTGCGTTCCAAATGAAGGAGAATTCGACCCATCCGGTCCAGAGAAAGGTGCCGGCAAAAAAACCCAGCCATGTGGAGGTGACTTCGTTGTCTCCTTTCATGCCGATATACAGCATTACAGCACCGGCGAAACCCATGAGTGTGGCTGCGAGCAATACATGTTCGGGACCAAGCATATTTTCCATTACGATCATCACAGTATGTCCCAGCGCCTGCACTAACAAAACGATGACAAACCCCAGCAGGCCGATGTATGGCGGGCGATAGAAAAATTTCTGAAACTTAGTCATGGCATCGTCCTCGCGTATTCCCGGCCTTTTGCTGCATTACGCTACCGGTTGGTTTGCAAATGCAGCTGCGCCCCTAACGCAGCAGTTCCTGGATAATCGAAAGAACTTCGGGGTCCCGCCAGTTGATCGCGCCCAGCAATTTATGGGAGAACCGGCCGTCCCGGCCGATCAGATAGCTCTGTGGAAGGGCGATGACCTCATAGGCGTTGCGCACTTCTCCATCGGGATCCAGCAGAATCGGGAAATCAAGTTGTAGCTGGCTGGCGAAGCGCGCGACAGCATCCTGGTGTCCCCTGTCTGCTGACAGCGCCAGGATCACAAACCCCTGGTCACGCAGATCCTCCCACAGCAACTGCATGTCGGGCATCTCTTCCCTGCAGGGGGCACACCAGGTCGCCCAGAAATTCAGCAAAATGACCTTGCCCTGGAATTGCTGCAGGCTGACGGACTTTCCGGACAAATCCGGGAGTGTAAATTCCGGTGCGGGCAGGCGGGTTTTTGGCACGGTGATGCCGGTCTTTTCGGCAGTTTCACCATGGACCGCCGGTATCAATAACAGCAGGCCGATCAGCAGTGATGCCACTTGGCTTGTACCGGGGCGGGTATATCGCGCCATGTTCATCTGGAGTGGTCCTGCAGGTAGGCAAGAATGGCCTGCTTGTCCGTTGCAGACATAACGACCATGTTCTTTTCAGCCATCCTGCGTTCCATCAGTTTTAACGTATGCTGCCACTCATTGAAAGTATGACGAGCCGGGTGTGGCACCGAATGGCAAATACTGCAGCGGCTTTGGTACAACTGCGCAGCTTGACTATCAGCTTCTGGTAACGGAGTCGAGGTAGCCGCGCAGCCGGCCATGCTGATGGCGGCAAGAAGGGATATGGCGATGATCGGGCGTTTTAAAAAATCAGGCATCTTGTATCCCCCTTCTCAGAATCCAAGTTCGCTGTCAGCTGTTCCGGGCTGGCCGCTGTAGCGAATACTCGAACGCGTGGGAATTTCCTTATAGAAGGTCAGCATGAGTCGATAATCTTCTTCGAGTTGCGGTCCGTTCAGATCCTGATAAACCGGTATACCGACGTTGAATTCAATGATGAACAGTGAAGCGGGCTGCCATTGCAGGCCGGCTGTGACGATTGCTTTGGCGCCCCCGTAGTTGTCCGGGTCCCACAATGGGGTCATATACGGCGAAGCAGGATCGCCCGGTGTTACCCGGCCTGAAAGACCGCTGGCGGCCTCATCCATCTCGCCTCGTATTTTTCCCTGATAGCTGGTGTTGAGCTGAAGCTGGGCAACGACGTTGTAGCTAAGCTGATACATCCCGTACAGATCAAGGTTCAGTTGATCCCCCAGCCGGTAGTCACGATCATTCTCATAAAGCCGGGCTGTATAAGAAAGATTGGCGCCCCACCACCACGGTGACCGAGACTCCTGGTAAAGCACTCCTATGGTTGGGTCCAGGGTGCCCGAGCCCAGCTGCATGCTGTAAGGGAGTTGCTCGGTTCTGCGCATCGCGAGCGGGTGCTGGTCGTTTTTCTGGTTGATCGAACCGGTGGGAAGGCTCAGGGCGAACAGCAGCGAGACCTGGCTGGTGGGTATAAGCGGATCATCGGCGAATAGCCGGTATTTGCCCATCAGCATGGTATCTGCCAGGCCTTCGGATTCCATCGTGAAGCCATCCTGCTGCGTAATACCGGTCATCATCTGGTTGAATGCCATATCCATATCATTCCGTTTCCACATGAGCATGATTCCGCCAAAGATCTTGTCGGTGAAACTGTAGCCCGCCGCGAGGTTCAGCATGTCCATGTTCATCTCGATCGGGGCGGCCATGTAGCGGCCCGTCGGCATGCCCATCATGACCGGCATGCCGAGAAGGCTTTCAGGCGAGACGGAATCGGTTCCGTCTCTCAAACCGTCCATTTTCATGAACATCGGCTGCAGCTTGAATCGAAATTCATGGGTTTCCGGAATACCGCCTCCGGCAATATTCATTGGCATATTACCGCCGCATTTTCCGCAGCACAGTCCGATATAGGCGTAAGCACTATGGAGCGGCAGCAGAGCGAAAATTACAGCAAGTACGGCGGTGCGATAACGCATGGGCAGTGTTTTAATATTCATAGGTTGATTCAGATGATGTTGAAGTAATGATCAACATCATGGTATCGAGCTGCCGAGGTTGTGTGAATGTGACGAATTGTCACACCTGGCGGGCAGCTATTTTGGCGATATATATCGAGTCAGAACCGCACAGGTCTTTTCTGGAGCTTCCGTTGCAGTGTGCGCCGGTGCATGCCAAGAGCACGGGCTGTCGCCGAAATATTGCCGTTATGGTCCGCAAGAACTTTCTGCAGGTGTTCCCATTCAAGCCGCTTGACCGGCAACGGGCGGATGGCAGGTTGTTCGTCGGGGTTGCCTTGCAGGCGGCCGAAAGCCGTCACGATCTGGTCGGCATTTGCCGGTTTTGTCAGATAGTGGACCGCCCCCAGCTTGATCGCTTCGACTGCTGTAGCAATGCTTCCGTATCCCGTCAGCACAATGGTTCTGATGCTTTCGCTGGCAGCGGTCAGCTGGCGGACCAGCGTCAAGCCGGAATCAGAGCCGATACGCAGGTCGATCACGGCAAACCCCGGAACCGTCACAGCGATATGCTGGAGTGCCTGATCCAGGCTAAGGGCAATCGTCACCTCGAATCCGCGGCGGCGCAGGGCCGGGGCAAGGACGCTGCAGAATATCTCGTCATCATCGACAAGCAGCAATTGTGCAGGTTCCACTGCTGCAGGCTCGCTTTTCGGTATCACGGATCCGTCTCTACGCGCAGTTCTTTCAGTGGCAATCGAATCATCGTCGCAGTAC
>JAJRXW010000115.1 GCA_024276095.1 Gammaproteobacteria bacterium | reverse complement strand
GCTTGCTGAAACCGGACATTACCAAATTGCGGTTACAGCTATTGTGCGTATAATGTATATTATGTTAAATAGAAGATATTGAGCGGCTCATCAGAACCTCTATCGCCGTTCGATACCTCTACCATTACCATACGGGCACCTGAAGCTCAGTCCTTGCGCACCGGCCGCGATGAGCTGTGGCTGTGTACAACCCTCCAGTCGCCGCCAATGCGGCGAAACAGAATCGTCTCGTAGCCCCGGTTGTGAATGACGCGATCGCCGTCGCGTACCGTTGCCTTTACTTCGACATCGGCAATGGCCCAGGCGAAATCGCCCTCGATATGGGTTTCGATATTGGAGAAAACCAGATCGAGATCACTGAGCGCATCGCCTTCCGGCTCCACATGATGTTCGATCAGGTCGGACAGCCCGTCATTCTGACCACCGCTTTCAATATACCGGGCTCCCTCAAAATCGAGAAAGTATTGTCGAAACGGCGTACCATCCGCATTTTCCCACCCGCGCTCGATTGCCGCGATAATCGTCAGCAACGCCTGTTCGTCACTGTCGGTGGCTGCCCGCGCCATGCCGATGGAGGCCACTCCCAGGCAAAGCAGGTATAAAGAAGCCAGTGCTGTCCGTTTAACGTCATGCATGACCGAAACTCCAGTGATAAAGATGCTGAATGAGTGAACTACGGTAATTGCTGCAGGCCAGTATGACAATGCCCACCTGTCCGGACATCTTCGTGTTTCATACCCGGCGCGCCGCTACGTGCGCCAGTGCCTCCCGGACATCGAGTTCCCGCGTGCCATTGCCGGTTCTGAGATAATACCTGGGAACCTTCCCGTCCTGACAATAGACGGCTTCGGCTGATGCATCCACAATCACCCGACAAATGTCCTTGCCGTCGATTTCATAGAATACACAGTGCACCATGGAGCACTTGTCACCGCCAAGGCGATTCTTGACCAGGTCTGTCAGGCAGCGTTCGAATCCGTCCCGGTTCTTGTGCTTCAAAGTTGCATAGTCCCCCTGCAAACCGACAATATCGCCGTTGTCGGCAATCCCGATGAGCAGGCTGCCGCCACGATGGTTCATAAAGCCGGCAATTGTTTTGGCAACGACCGCCTCGAGGGCTCGATTCGTACAGGAATGCTCCGAGTCCCATCTGAGGGATGATTTGAACTCCACATTCTCACCCTCCCCCTGCGCGATGACCGATGGCAGGTCCTGGGCAAGCTCATTGCCGAGCAAACCGAGCATGCGATTACGCGCAATCACCTTGTTCTGAAACAGCCCAAAGCCAAGCCCGATTGCGGCGCCGATCATCGCGAATATGGCCGTCATCGGCAGCATTTTGACCGAGAACGCCCTGCCGAGACTGGCGGTAAGAAACGGCCACAGGCTTGGTGCATTACCGCTGTCTCCATAGCTGTCAAACCAGGAAACCATTCCATTGACCGGGTGCAGTACAACGATACCGATGGCTGCACCGATGACCACATGCAGCGCCAGGATTTTGTATTTATCGTTCAGTTTCACTGTATTGCACAGTTTCCAGGCGTTCGTCGCCGAACGTGCTGAACCGCTGCGGCAGAATACGGCCCGACCTTTCGGGAAAAGCCGCGGACCGGAACACAGCCGGTCCGGAGTAATAGCCATGCAGAGTATCTGCTCCTTTGCGGCCTACAAAGATTCCGGCGTCACATCGAGGCCATCGGCCAGGCTGACCACGCGTTCCACGCGATCGACGGCCAGGATGCCCGCCCTGGTGCCACATTCGTGCTCGCAGCAGCTGATTGCCTCGATGATAGCGTCGACCTTGGTTTCATTCGTGTACAGCACCAGCTTGGCATTCTCTTTCATCAGGTCCCGGCGAAAAAAATTCGGGTGCCTGCCGTAACCCTGAACGTGCTCCACTGTGACGCCGGGCACGCCGCATTTGCGCAAATGCTTTTCCAGCGTTTCCAGGATATTGATCGGTACGATTGCCGTAATTCTTCGGATGCTCATGGTGTAATCTCCTTAATATCGATCGGTCTTTCGTCCGACTCGAGTCAAGTGGGTACGCCCCGCAGGGCTGACGCCCGGAACCAACAGCTCATTGGTCTATTTGAGCCCCCTCTCCTGAAACTGAATCACGAGGCTGTAAATCACCGGCAACACCAGCAGGTTGAGAATCAGCACGGTCAGCATTCCACCCAGCATGGGTGCGGCGATCCGGTGGGTCACGTCCGAACCGGTCGCCGTACTCAGCATGATGGGAACCAGCCCGGCCATCGTCGACACGGCTGTCATTGCGATGGGTCTTACCCGCCTCGATGTCGCCGACAGCACGGCGTCCTTGATGTCCTCAATAGACAGCTTGCTGGTAGTGGCAGCCCGACGTCTGCCGATCTCGGTGTCGATAAAGCTCAGCACAAGGACACCAATTTCTGCGGCCATACCCGCCAGCGCGATAAACCCGACCGCCACGGCCACCGACATATTGTAGCCATTCATGTAAATCAGCCAGATACCGCCGACCAGGCCGAAAGGAATCGACAGCATTACGACTATGGGTTCAGTGATATTGCGAAAGTTAAGATACAGCAGCAAGAAAATGATCAGCAGCGTTACCGGTGCAACGATACTCAGGCGCTTGGCAGCACGTTCCATGTACTCGAACTGGCCTGACCAGACAATCGTATAACCGGCCGGTACGTCCACCATCGCTTCGAGAACCTGTTTCGCCGTTTCCACAAATCCGCCGATATCCGACGTGTTGAGGTCAACATAAATCCAGGCATTCGGGCGTGCGTCCTCACTCTTGATGACCGGCGGCCCGCGCGTGTACTCGAGATCAACCAGCAGCGCGAGCGGAATCTGCACGCCGGTCGGTGTAGGAATCAGAACCCGCTTCAGGTTTTCCAGATCGTCACGCAACTCACGCGGATACCGCAAATTGACCGGGTAACGCTCCAGCCCTTCCACAGTCCAGGTAATGTTCATCCCGCCAATTGCGCTTTGGATAACGTCCTGTACGTCGCCTACCGTCAGCCCGTAGCGGGCCGCGCTTTTCCGGTCGATAACGAAATCCAGGTAGTAGCCGCCTACTGCCCGGTCGCCAAACGCCGAAAGCGTATCCGGCATCGTTTTCATCGCGTCTTCGATTTGCAGGGAAATCTTCTGCAACACGTTAAGATCAGGGCCGGAAACCTTGATGCCCACCGGAGTCTTGATCCCGGTAGACAACATGTCGATTCGTGTCTTGATCGGCATTGTCCAGGCATTAGCGACCCCCGGAAAATTGATGGCCTTGTCCATTTCACCCATTAATTCCTGGGTCGTTTTACGCGGATCGGGCCATTTTTCCCTGGGCTTCAGCCGAATGGTCGTTTCCACCATCGACAAAGGTGCGGCATCGGTAGCGGATTCCGCCCGGCCGATCTTGCCGAAGACATGGTGCACCTCCGGAAAGGTTTTCAGAATCTTGTCTGTCTGCTGCAGGAGTTCCTTGCCCTTGGTAATGGATACGCCGGGGAAAAGTGTCGGCATATACAGAATGTCGCCTTCATCCAGCGGTGGCATGAACTCGCTGCCCAGTTGGGAAAACGGGTAATAGGTCACACCCAGCAGCAGCAGAGCGAGAACTACTGTAGCACCACGCCAACGCATCGCTGCGGTCAGCGTGGGTGTATGTATTGCGTGCAACAGACGATTGACCGGATTTTTCTTTTCCGCAATGATTTTTCCGCGTACAAAATATCCTATCATGACCGGCACCAGTGTCACGGCCAGAATGGCCGCCGATGCCATGGCATAAGTCGCGGTAAAAGCCAGTGGACTGAACAAACGGCCTTCCTGGGCCTGCATCGTGAAAATCGGAATGAACGAAACGGTGATCACCAGCAGGGAAAAGAACAGTGCCGGGCCAACCTCGCGGCTCGAGTCACCGATGGTCTGCCAGCGCTCATCGAGCGTCAGCTCACGGCCCGCCTCCTCGGCTGCCTGGGCCAGGCGCGTATGCGCGTTTTCAACCATCACGATCGCGCCGTCCACCATGGTACCGATGGTGATGGCTATACCGCCCAGCGACATGATGTTCGCGTTCAGTCCCTGGTAACGCATGACAATAAAGGCCATCAGGATGCCCAGCGGCAAAGTGATGATGGCGACAAATGCAGAGCGGGCGTGCAGCAGGAACATGATGACAACCAGGCTGACAATCGCCAGTTCCTGCATCAATGACATGTTAAGACTGTCGACGGCACGTTCGATCAGGTCACCGCGATCGTATACCGTGACGACCTCAACTCCTTCCGGCAAACCGGCCTCGAGCTCCTTCAGCTTCGCGCGTACGCCCTGAATCGTTTTCAGAGCATTCTCGCCGAAACGCATGATCACCACACCGCCGGCCACCTCGCCCTCGCCGTTAAGATCGACCAGGCCGCGGCGCAGTTCCGGACCGAGTTGTACGTCGGCGATATCCCGCACCCGTACCGGCGTCCCGTCGTTGTCGACCGATACGGGAATATCGTTGAGGTCCTCCAGCGTTTTGATATAACCCAGGCCACGTACCATATACTCGGTTTCAGCCAGTTCGATCAGGCGGCCGCCGACATCGTTATTGGATCGCTCGATCGCTCTTCGCACCTTGCTCAACGGTATGTTGTATCGCAACAGGGCATTCGGGTCGACTGACACCTGGTACTGTTTCACAAACCCGCCGACAGACGCGACTTCCGACACACCCGGGACCGTTTGCAATGGGTAGCGCAAATACCAGTCCTGCAGGGAGCGAAGTTCAGCCAGATCGTGTTTGCCGGTCCGGTCAACGAGTGCATACTCATATATCCAGCCGACACCGGTTGCATCCGGACCCAGTGCGGGCGTTACTCCCTGGGGCAGGCGTCCGCTGACATAGTTGATCGACTCCAGCACGCGGGAGCGGGCCCAGTACATGTCGGTATTGTCCTCAAAAATGAGGTAGACGAACGAGAGGCCGAAGTATGAGTAACCGCGTACAACTTTAGTTTTGGGGACCGCCAGCATCGACGTAGTCAAAGGGTAAGTCACCTGGTCTTCGACCACCTGCGGGGATTGGCCGGGGTATTCAGTGAAAATGATGACCTGTACGTCAGACAAATCCGGTATCGCATCCAGCGGCGCGTTGATGTACGAAAAGAAGCCGAATAAAGCGATGATCACGGTCGCAATCAGGACCATAAACCGGTCCCGCAGTGACGCTGTAATAATGGCATTAATCATTGCCGCGCTCTCCGCCGCTGGTGCTCATATCCATGCCGTCCATATCAGTGCTGCCCGCAGGTTTGGGGGCCATGTCCATGCCCTCCATACCGCGGTGGTCGGCAGCCGGCCCGGGATCCATGTCCATGCCTTCCATGCTGCTGTCGGCAGTCGGTTTGGAGCCCATGTCCATGCCTTCCATGCTGGTACCTCCGGAAGGGTCACGGGCCTGCACTTCCATCATTTTCATCGTGGCCTCTCGCAGACTGGATTCCGAGTCCACCAGGAACTGGGCGGATACCACGACTTCGTCGCCCTCTTCCACTCCCTCCAGTACGGCGACCTGTCCTGCTGACTGAAAGCCCAGTTTGACGATGGTGGGCTCGAATTTCCCGGGCCCGCGAACTATGAATACCCGTTCACTTTGACCGGAACGAATTACTGCCTCGGCGGGGATCACGACGGTATTCACCATCTTGTCGGATTTGATCACTACTTCCGCGAACATTTCCGGTTTAAGCAGCAGGTCGGGATTATCGAATATCAGCCGAACCTTGATGCTCCGGGTTTTTGATTCGGCATATGGGTAAATGTAATCCAGCTTCCCGGTGAAGGTTTTGCCCGGAATGCCGGCCAAAGTCATTTCCACCTCGTCCCCTACTCTTACCCAGGGCAATTCGTATTCGTAGATATCCGCGTACACCCAGACCTTGGATAAATCCACAATCATGTACAACTCGGTTTTCGGCGTCACATACTGGCCTTCCCTGGCGCCGATCATGATCACGGTACCGGATGCCGGAGTGTGAATATGCAGGCCCTTCTGGATTTCACGAGTTTCGATCAATTCACGAATCTGGTGCTCGGGTACGTCAAATAACTCCAGTCGTTCGCGTGAGCTTTTCACCAGTTCCTCTGCTCCGCGCTTGATATCCTCAATCGGACTGTTCTTGAGCGTCTGGTAATTATTCAGCGCCAGCAGATACTCCTGCTGGGTCGATACCAGCCGTGGCGAATAAATGCTCAGCAAAACCTGGTCCTTGACAACATTCTCACCCGTTTTGTCGACCAGCAGTTCCTCTATCCAGCCTTCGACCTTTGGATGCAGCCGGACCAGGCGTTCCTCATCGAAGTCCACTCGTGCCACGGCGCGAATTGCCCGGGTGATGGAGGTGCGCCTGGCTATGGCCGTACGCACACCGATGTTCTGAACGATGACCGGGTCTATTCTGACGGTACCGGCAGAATCTTTCGAACTGCTGTCGTCTTCAGCATAGACAGGAACATAGTCCATACCCATGGCATCTTTGGCCGGTACCGGAGAGGTAACCGACGGATTCATCGGACTGCGGTAGAACAGCGGCTTACGCTCTGGCGCAGCACCTGCGGCAGCCGGCGCGTCAGATGAGCCTCCTGAAAACCAGTACCCGGATACCAGGCCAAGGCTCAGCATGATAACTGCTGTAATCAATATTGATTTATTCATAAATGTCTTCTTTCCCTACAGCAGCGACCAGGCGAGCCAACGCCTGGTTCGCCTCCGTCAGTGCTTTCCAGTATTGAACCTCGTAGTTCAGCAGTGTCACCTGGCTGTCGACAAGATTGAGAAAATCAACCTCACTGACCTGGTAGGCTGCCAGCATTGACGAGACGGTCTGCTTGGCCTGGGGAACGATGCCGCTTTTGAACAACACGAACAGTTCCCTGGCCTGTATATAGTCGGTAGTTGCCGATGAAATTTCCGAGCGAACCACTGCCCATTTGTCCCTGAAGGAATTCCGGGTTTTCCTGAGTTCCAGGCTTCGCTGGCTCACGGCTTTATCCAGTTTGCGCTTCTGGTAAATCGGCATATTGACACTGAACATCACCGACAGAAAATCGGCTCGCGATCCTCCCCTGGGCAACGGGTTGTCACCGCTTCGATTACCGTAAGCGACACCCAGTTTGAAATCGGGATAGAACTCTTTCCTGGCAAGCTCCAGCCTCGACTGCGCAGCATTGATGTCGTTCTCTTTCTGTTTAAGCAGCGGCCGGACGATTTCCGCCTGCTGGTAAAGCTTGTTCTCATCGAGAACATCAGGCATGTTCGTCCCAACCTTTTCGGGCAGTACCAACACATCGTCCGGCGGCGTATCCATCAGCACATTCAGCCGGATGGCCTGATTTCTCCTGAATGCCTGCAGCTTGATTTCCTGGTCGAATAACTTGGACAGTTCCAGTTGAGCAAGCAGAACATCCTGCTGCAAACCATCCCCGACTTCATATTTCGTTTTCGCAACCTGGATGAACTGCCGCAGCAGATCCTGGTTGCTGGCGACGACATCCAGTGCGCGGTCAAGGAAATAAAGCTGCCACCAGCTGCTTTTCGCGTTGCGCACCAGTTGCAGGCGCATCTCGTCCACTGAGTGTCCGGCTGCCTGCGCTTCGTACTCGCTGGCTCCCTCTTTCAGGGCCAGCTTGCCGGGAAACGGCATCACCTGTCCGATGCCGATCTGCATCTGGGTCATCGCCTCTTGGCCAACGCTGAAACTGTCCGTCGGCAGGTTCAGGGCATTGAGACTGAGCACCGGATCCGGCAAGGTGCCGAGCTGGGACGGGATTTCCGCCAGCGCTTCATAGCGTGCCTGCATTTCGGCAAGGCTCGGATTGTTCTCAACTACTGCAGCAACCGCATCCTGCATGGACAGATACTTCGCAGTGGCCTGCTGAGGGAGCTCCTCACTCCAGCCGGCCGCCGGAAGTATCAGTGCGAGAAGCAGTATCTTCCATACTGCGGTGGTGCCGCATCGAAACACAGGTACATATCGCCTGCCGGTTACCAGTTTTCCAAAATGGGTTGTGGGACCCCTGTCGATAGACATAGACAATCTCCTCATTCTCCCGGGTGCCTACCGCTAACGCTTGGCGTAGACGGAAAGTTTTCCGCCGGTATCGTAGGCAATGACGTTGTATTGTACTGGTTTTGGCCCCTCCATTCCGGGCGAGCCAGCCGGCATTCCGGGTACCGCTATTCCCCTGATATCGGGGGGAGATTCAGTAAGCAGCCGTTGTACCAGATCCGCCGGTACATGCCCCTCTACCCAATAGTCACCCGCCACGGCTGTATGGCACGATCCGATTTGCTGAGGCACTCCCACTCGCTTTTGTACCGGCTGGGTACTGGCCAGGTTCACGACATTGACTTTGAAACCGGCATCGCGAACGTGTGCGACCCAGTTTTTGCAACAGCCACAGGTCGATGTTTTGTACACAACGATATCAGGCTGTTCCGCTTGTGCAGCCGGGGAGCTCAGCATGACCAGCGATGCTGCGACTGCCGCAATCGCACCGGTCATCGCCGGTGTTCGCCGCTTCGGCTTCATGCTTCCGGCAGCATTGTTTATGAATTCAGGTTCGTTACTCATGACATATTCGCCTTTTCCAGGTTGTATTGACTCCATCACGTCGGTTCTCCAAAGTTCGATTCACGCTGATCTGCAGCCGGCCTGCAACAATGTCATCGGGCGGCGCCAAGTTGATGCGACGCAGGGGTATGGCTTGTGGGCAATGGATCGGGTGCTGGCCCAATCAGAAGTGATCTCAAACAATCTCCCTGATCAGCAGGCTGCAAACAGGCGGCCTGCGATGCGAAGATCGTTAATGCAGATAGACGCAGTAGAGGATATTGAGCGGTATTGGAATACCGGACTGCTGTGTAGATACCTCGAAACCGGCCGTGGCCGTTGGAGAGGCAGAAGGAATATCCGCGAGGCTTGACGTGATCGCAGCGGTCCCGTCGCCAAGGGTGTGTTTTACCTTGGCCTGTACCGTTCTGCCGTCATAGTTGTACTCGTCATAGACACCGCACTCGGCCGCGGCCGCATCGCAGCTGATGTCCTGTACGGCAGGAACATCGCAGGACTGAAGATCGCCTGACGGATACTGCGCGCAGTCGTGCTCATGTACGGCATCGAATGCCATGACGCACGGCGCCAGCGCCATATTCGCCCACACGATGACAAATACCGCAAGGGCGCGTCGCGCCCACGGAATCTGTCGCTGTCGAATGGTGGCTATCGGATTCAAAATGTACTCTTGGACTTTGTTTTTACCCGTTTACTGTATGTACAAACTGTAGCAGCGCACTATTGGGACATCTACTTACCCAGTCGTCGACAATCTATAACCCGTGTGCCGCATACAAGTCAAGGACCGCTTTAACGCAAACAAGTTCCGCAGTGAAGCATAAAACCGGCGGCCGTCGATGGATGAATGGCTACTCAGCCGGCACGTAGGTCGGATACTCGGACTCCCAGCACGCCGACTCCAACAGGCTGGAGATCTCTTGCGTTGTATAGGCGCCACAGAGGTTTTCAGCAGCAGCAGCCTCAATGACCGCTTCTGCGACGGCAAATGACACTGCCCGTAACCGACTGATTGGCGGGTACAACATTTCGGCAGTGCGTTCGTCTCCGCTCACGCTGGCTGCCAGCGCCTGGGCCGATGCAGACAGCATTCCGTCCGTCACCCGTTGTATCCCTGCAACCATCAGTGCCAGGCCAATACCGGGGAAAATGAACACGTTGTTGCCCTGCCCTACCCGCACCATTCGATCGCCCTGCGCAATGTCGGGAAACGGGCTGCCGGTCGCGATCAGCGCTCTGCCATCGGTATGCCTGGCGATATCCACGGGGGTCGCCTCCGAGTGGTCGGTCGGGTTGGACAGCGGAAAGATCAGCGGCTGCTCGACGTGCGCAGCAACCTGCTTCAGCACTTCGGCACTGAACGCACCCTTTTGCCCGGAACTGCCGATCAGTACCGTGGGCTTGAGCGCCGCCACCACGTCGAGCAGTGTCCGGCGTCCCTGGTGCAGGCCGAGCATCCGTGCCGTTTCATCGGGCCAGGCCAGTTCCTGTTTGTAGCCATCCGTTACAGAACCGTCATCAACGATCAAACCACGGCTGTCGAGCACGGCAACGGCCTGCGGCAGCGTTTCCCCCGGTGCGTTGGCCATTGCAACGCGGATTTGCCTGGCAATGCCGAGGCCTGCCGCACCGGCACCCAGGATCACTACCCGCTCATCGGTAATATTTCTTCCGGTGATCCGTCCGGCACTGAGAATACCGGCCAAGGCTACTGCACCCGTACCCTGAATATCGTCATTGAAAGAAGGCAGTCTGTCACGATATCGATTCAATATGGCCAGCGCATTGTCCTTGCGAAAATCTTCCCACTGCACGACGGCACCCGGAAAAACCTGGATTACGGCCTCGACGAATTCCTCTATCAATTCGTCGTACTCTTTGCCTCTGAGCCTGTTGCCCGGCCAGCCGAGGTACATCGGGTCGGACAGCAGCGTTTCATTGTCCGTGCCGACATCGAGACTGACCGGCAATACGGCGGACGGATCGATTCCTGCGCCGGCCGTATACAAAGCCAGCTTGCCGATGGAAATAGCCATGCCGCCGGCGCCCTGATCGCCGATGCCGAGAATGGACTCGTTGTCCGTTGCTACGATCAGCCGGATAT
>JAJRXW010000114.1 GCA_024276095.1 Gammaproteobacteria bacterium | reverse complement strand
TTTTTCAGCCCCGGGTATCCGGATATGGAGGCTAGGCCCGGAATCGAACCGAGGTCCGCGGCTTTGCAGGCCGCTGCATAACCACTCTGCCACCTAGCCTGTGCGGGATTCTGCGACCGGCGAATTTATCATAGCCGGGGCAAGAAATCGTGATCTTTGACGAAAATCCGGTCGATATGCTGCCGGCCGGGCTTTCGGTCAGTCCCTGTTCAACAGGCCTTTTAGTTTCTCCGCATCCTTTTCGCCCAGGCTTTCGTCGAGGCGTTGCATCGCTTTTTCCCTGATATCGTTGCCAAGGTCCTCCATGAGGTCATCGACCGAGCCGTCGATTGCCGCCTGCATGGCCTCCCGGATAACGGGCTCGAGGATCTGGCGGGCCGCTTCTGCCGCTGCAACGCCCGCGGACTTGCGCCCTATACCGCTGATTTCGATATCCGGAATTTTGACAATTTTCTGCTGGCCCAGCCCGGGAATGACAAAGCTGGCCTGAGCATTAAGAAAACGGAAATCATCGATAATAATCCTGGCCCCCGAAGCACTCTCGTCCTGCCCGGCACTGCTGCTCGTATGCCCGGAAGAAGCGCTGTCAAGATTGTTGAGAATGGCCTGCAGATTGCTGGTACTGCCTTGCTGTTCATAGCTCAGCCGGGCTCCGTCGATAAGGATCGACTCGATTACGACCAGCTCCGATGCCGTCTGCTCAAGGTTCAGGCTGATCGCCGCAAGACCGATCTCAAGGGCCTGTCCCGCGCCGTATCCGGCAGGATTGGAAATGCGCAACCCGCCAATAGCAGCCGATCCTTCCTGAAGCGATATGTCTACCGTATCGACGGTCACCGTCGTCCCCGTAGCCTCGCTGCCGGCGGTCTCGATGATGCCCTTGACTACCGCATCAAGGTTGGACAGAAGCAACACTGCGCCGATCACGATCGCGACAATGATCGCGCTCAGCAGACCAATGAAAACTTTGCCGAATGTGCCCATGGTTGAAATTCTCCCGCCCGCGTGTGTTGCGGTATTGTAACGCACCCGCGCTGCCCGGACCCGGTTTTCGAGGCTCCGGAGACGGGTTTGGAATTCGGGATTCGGAAGGGGGGGCTGGAGCGGCTGATCGGGTTCGAACCGACGACCTGCACGTTGGCAACGTGCCGCTCTACCAACTGAGCTACAGCCGCAAGGGGCGTCTATGGTATAGAGCCGGCGGCTTCTGTCAAGGCGTCTTATTCGGTTTCTGTCAGTCTGGGCCACGCAGTCCGGATGTAGACAAACATCGACCAGAGCGTCAGCCCGGCAGCAATAATCAGCAGGGTTGCGCCGATTTCATAGACAGGTATGCCCATGATCGGCGTCAGGAACAGCATTGCGCCCAGTCCCACCATCTGCAGAATGGTTTTGAGCTTACCAAACCCCGACACGGCAATCTGGCTGCGTGCGCCCAGCTCGGCCATCCATTCCCGCAGCGCGGAGATTGTAATCTCCCGGCCGATGATGATCGCGGCAAGCATGGCAATCCACCATCTCGGGTGGGCCTGCAGGATCAGCACCAGCACGGTCGCTACCATCAGCTTGTCTGCTACCGGATCGAGAAAAGCTCCGAACTGGGATGTCAGGTTCAGCCGCCGGGCGAGATAGCCATCGAGCCAGTCTGTCAGGCCGGCCAGCGTGAAAATTATTGCCGCAGCGGGGCGCGACCATGTAAAGGGCATGTAGAACACCGCGACGATCAGCGGGATCGCTGCGATTCGAAACCAGGTCAATGCAGTAGCGATATTGAAACGACGAGCCATTTTTTCCGAAATGCCAGAATTTACCTGCAAAGAAGCAATGCTACTATTCTGGAGAAGATCTGACCAATTCGTCTGTCGGGCGATTCGAGCCGGAACCGGCAGGGATCTCTCCACTCCCGGATCCATCCAGATAGTCTCACCCGTGGCGGGGTACGCCGGCCGGCAAAAGTCAGGCCTGGTGCTTTGTTGACACTCATGGGACATTGCTGGACTATGAAGTCATCTGCATGAAAACGCCCGCAGGACACGTCCTGACACCGGCACGTCCGGTTACGGTCGTTGCGGCAGTCATGCTGAAAGTAAGCCTGATATCCGGGCAGGCTGCTGGTACAGGACCACGAGCCGGATGTCGGGCAGGCAATACATTCAATAATCAAGGGAGGCGCCCATGATCGAAGCCATTATCAACGGCGCGCTGAAGAACCGGATGCTGGTGTTCATGGCCGCTGGATTCCTGGTTCTGGCCGGCCTGTGGTCCGTAAAAAACCTCTCTCTCGATGCGATCCCCGATCTCTCCGACGTACAGGTCATCATGTTCACCGAGTTTCCCGGTCAGGCACCGCAGGTAGTGGAAGACCAGGTCACCTACCCGCTGACCACGACGATGCTGCAGGTTCCAGGCGCCAAACTGGTACGCGGCTATTCCTTTTTTAACTATTCCTTCGTTTATATAATTTTCGAAGAAGGCACGGACATGTACTGGGCACGTTCCCGGGTGCTCGAATACGCGAATTCCGCTGCCAGGGGGCTGCCAAACGGCGTACAGCCCGTGCTGGGGCCCGACGCCACCGGTGTAGGCTGGATTTATCAATACGTGCTGATCGATAAAACCGGGAAGCATGATTTATCCGAGCTTCGCTCTCTTCAGGACTGGGTGCTTCGATACCGCCTCGAAACGGTCAAGAACGTGTCCGAAGTCGCCTCGGTAGGCGGGTTCGTCAAGCAATACCAGGTGGAAGTAGATCCCAACATTCTGCTGGGCTACAACATCCCGCTGTCCAAGGTAAAACACGCCATCATGCGCTCAAACAACGATGTCGGCGGGCGACTGGTGGAGATGTCTGAGACCGAATACCTGGTGCGCGGGCTTGGCTACATCAAATCGGTTGACGATCTGAACAAGATCCCGGTGGGTGCCGACCAGAACGGCACGCCCATCCGTTTGCGGGATGTGGCTCATGTGCACCTGGGACCGGAACTTCGGCGTGGCGCCGTGGATTTCAATGGCGAGGGCGAAGCCGTCGGCGGAATTGTAGTGATGCGCTTCGGTGAAAATGCATTGACTACAATAAAAGCCATACGTGCAAAGATCGCCGAACTGCAAAAAATCATGCCGGAGGGCGTGGAAATCGTGCCGGTGTATGACCGTGGTGCGCTGATTGAACGCGCCGTGGACAACCTCACGGAAAAGCTGATTGAGGAATTTATTGTCATCGCGCTGGTCTGCATGGTTTTTCTGTTTCACATCCGTTCAGCGCTGGTTGCCATTATCACACTGCCGATGGGGATGCTGATCGCCTTTATCCTGATGCAGTGGCAGGGTTTGTCCGCCAACATCATGTCGCTTGGCGGTATCGCCATTACGCTGGGCGCCATGGTCGATGGTGCCATTGTGCTCATCGAAAATGCCCACAAGCACCTCGAGCATGGCGAACGGAAAAAAGGATCTCCGCTGACAATCCCCGAGCGCTGGTCAGCGATCGGTAACGCATCGAACGAGGTGGCGCCCGCCCTGTTCTTTTCACTGCTGATTATCACCTCATCCTATCTGGTGATATTCACGCTGCAGGAACAGTCAGGGCGCCTGTTCAAACCGCTGGCGTTTACGGCCACCTACATCATGGCCGCGGCTGCCGTGCTCGCCTTGACGCTGGTGCCGCTGCTGATGGGTTATTTTATCCGCGGCAAAATCATGCCGGAAGAAAAAAACCCGGTGAACCGGTTTCTCAAGTTTATTCATGGCCCGACGCTCGCCAACGCCCTGAAATTCCGCTGGGTCACCCTTGGGATCGCACTGGCCGTATTACTGAGCGTTGCCTATCCCCTGAGCAAGCTGGGCAGCGAATTCATGCCGCCGCTCGATGAGGGCGACATCCTCTATATGCCCACCGCCCTGCCCGGTATCTCCATCACCAAGGGCAAGGAGCTGATGCAGCAGATGGACAAGATCCTGATGACCTTTCCGGAAGTGCAGTCCGTGTTCGGCAAGAATGGCCGGGCGGAAACATCGACTGACCCGGCTTCTCTGGCCATGACGGAAATCACGATCCGCGTCAAGCCCAGAGAGGAATGGCCGGACCCCTCCAAGACCACCGAGCAACTGATCGATGAAATGGATAAAGCCATTCAGTTTCCGGCGGTAGCCAATGCATGGGGCTTCCCGATCAAGACGCGCATCGACATGCTGTCCACCGGCATTAAAACACCGGTCGGTATCAAGATCATCGGTCCGGATCTTTCCGTACTGCAAAAAGTCGGCAAAGAGATCGAGGGCACCCTGAACATGCTGCCTGAAACCAAGTCGGCGATGGGT
>JAJRXW010000113.1 GCA_024276095.1 Gammaproteobacteria bacterium | reverse complement strand
TACATCCAGTACACGAAAATAAACAGGCCCAGCCAGACGACATCGACAAAGTGCCAGTACCAGGCGACACCCTCGAAAGCAAAATGCCGGGCGGGTGTAAAGTGCCCTTTCAGACACCTGATCCAGATCACTACCAGCATGATGGCACCGAGCGTGACGTGCAGGCCGTGAAAACCGGTGAGCATGAAAAACGTCGAGCCATAGACTCCGCTGCTCAGCGTCAGGTTCAGGTCGTTGAAAGCGTGACCATACTCATACGCCTGCAGGCCTATGAACAGGAATCCCAGTGTGAAAGTCAGAAACATGAACAGGCTCAGGATGGCGCGGTTGGCTGCTCGCAGGGCATGGTGAGCGATGGTCAGCGTAACGCCGCTGCTGAGCAGGATGGCGGTATTCAGAGCGGGCAGCCCCCAGGCGCCCATCGGCTTGAAGTCACCGCCAATCTTGCCGGGACCGTTCGATGGCCAGGCGTTTTCAAACCCGTTCCACAGCAGAAGGTTGGTGAAGAAGTTGTTGCCTTCCCCGCCAAGCCAGGGCAGCGACAGGCTGCGTGCATAGAACAGGGCGCCAAAGAAACAGGCGAAGAACATGACTTCCGAAAAAATGAACCACATCATGCCCATGCGAAAGGACTTGTCCACCTGCATGTTATAGGTTCCGGACTGGCTCTCCGCTATGACCACACCAAACCAGCCAAAGGTCATGAAAATGACGACGGCTGCGCCGGCCAGCAGCACCCACAGCCCGATGTCGGCGCCGTTCAGGAGGATAGAAGTACCCATGAACAGCAAAAACAGGCCAATCGATCCGGTGATCGGCCATTGGGTTCCGTGAGGGATATAGTACTTATCCTGTGTGTGAGCCATGTCGTTATTGCCTCTGACTGTCGGTCTCGGCGTCCTTGAACGCGACCTGTTGTTTAACGAAAAGTGTATAGGAAAGCGTGAGTCGGTCTATGTAGTCCGGAATATCCCTGTCGATAAAAAAGCGCAATCCCATATCCCGGGATTCGTTGGGTCCGAACTCCTGGGAATTGAAGCAAAAGCACTCGGTTTTGCGAAAGTACCTGGCGGCCTGGCTGGGAGCGATGCTGGGGATGGCCTGGCCGACCAGTTGCCGGTCGGTCAGGTTCCGGGCGAAATAGCTTGCGTCATACAGTTTTCCGGGATGGACCTGCATCGATATGACGCCGGGACTGAACTCCCAGGGGGCGTACTCGTTGAGAGCCGCCATGAATTCGACGGTGATCACCCGGTCGTCTTCGGCGGCTCTGGATTCCATGACGGCAGCGGTGTTGGCCGGCCGGCTGTCGATACCGAGGATATCGCAGAACACATCGTATATCGGCACCAGTAAAAACCCGAAACCGAACATCGCGACCGTAAGGGTCAGCAGCTTGAGAACCAGCGAATGGTTTGAGGAAAGCCGGGATTTACGATGATCCATAATGCTCACTCAACCGCGCAGTGCGGTTACCACGATATATATTACATAGAAACACACGGCAATCGCTCCGAGTATCAGCGCGTTTCTGCGCGCCTTGCGTCGCTGTGAGGCGTCGTCCGTCATTTGATTTCCGGTGCTTCCTCAAAACTGTGATAGGGCGGCGGCGAAGAGACCGTCCATTCCAGTCCCTGTGCCTCCTCCCAGACTTCATCAGTGGCTTTTTCGCCGCCCTTGATCGTCTTGATTACGATATAAACGAGCATCAGCTGTGTGAACCCGAAGCCGAAAGCGCCGATACTGGACATGGCGTTGAAATCGGTGAACTGGGTTGCATAGTCCGGGATACGCCGCGGCATGCCCGCGAGGCCGAGAAAGTGCTGCGGGAAAAATGTCAGGTTGATGAAGATCGTCGACAGCCAGAAATAGATCTTGCCGGTTCTCTCGTTATACATATGACCGGTCATCTTGGGCAGCCAGTAAAATACGCCTGCCAGCCCGCCGAACAACGCACCTGTTACCAGCGTGTAATGAAAGTGCGCGACGACGAAGTAGGTGTCGTGGTACTGGAAATCGGCCGGAGCGATGGCGACCATAAGGCCGGTAAAGCCGCCAAAGGTGAACTGCACGATAAATGCCAGTGCAAACAGCATGGGCGTTTCAAACGTGATGGAACCCTTCCACATCGTGGAGATCCAGTTGAATATCTTGACCCCCGTTGGAACGGCAATCAGCATCGTCGCCATCATGAAAAACAGCTGGCCGGCCAGCGGCATGCCTACCGTAAACATGTGGTGGGCCCAGACGATAAAGGACAGGAACGCAATACTTGCCGTTGCGTAGACCATGGAATCGTGGCCGAACAGCGGTTTGCGTGAAAAGGTCGGTACCACCTGGGAAATGATGCCGAAGGCCGGCAGGACGATAATATAGACCTCCGGATGCCCGAAGAACCAGAAAATATGCTGGAACAGCACCGGGTCACCGCCGCCTGCCGCCTGGAAAAAACTGGTGCCGAAAAACTGATCGGTCAGCAGCATGGTGACCCCGCCCGCCAGTACCGGCATGACGGCGATCAACAGGTAGGCGGTAATCAGCCATGACCAGACGAACAGCGGCATTTTCAGCAGCGACATGCCCGGTGCCCGCATGTTCAGGATCGTAACGATGATATTGATCGCCGCCATAATGGAAGAGATACCCAGCAGGTGCACCGAAAAGACCAGGAACGGGAAAGCGTCGCCGGTTTGCAGTACCAGAGGCGGATACATTGTCCAGCCCGATGCCGGGGCGCCGCCCGGCAGGAACAGCGTCATGGCCAGCAGTGTTACGGCGAACGGCAGCAGCCAGAATGACCAGTTGTTCATTCTTGGCAGCGCCATATCCGGAGCGCCGATCATCAGCGGGATCATCCAGTTGGCGAAACCTGCGAAGGCCGGCATGATCATGCCGAAGACCATTACCAGCGCATGCAGTGTGGTCATCTGGTTGAAAAAATCGGGATTGACGAACTGCAGGCCGGGCTGAAACAGTTCCGCCCGAATCACCAGGCTCATCGCGCCGCCGACAAACAGCATGAGCAGGGCAAACAGCAGGTACAGCGTACCGATGTCCTTGTGGTTGGTTGTAAACACCCAGCGTTTGAGCCCTTTTTCCGGCCCGTGATCGTGGTGCTCGTGGTCTTGAACTACATCCTGCGTCGTTGCGCTCATGCGTGGTGCTCCAAAAATACTGTACTGATTTATTCTGCGGCGGCGACCAGAGCCG
>JAJRXW010000112.1 GCA_024276095.1 Gammaproteobacteria bacterium | reverse complement strand
CCTCGCCGACCTGCCGGCGAATCAGCTCGATGTCACGGGCAACAATATTGCCCGGATTCCATGTTTCCGGGCACCCGCAGATATCGCGAACGAAACGCTCGACGATGGCCTGCCCCTGGTCGGTATGGGTGACTTCGGGATGAAACTGCAGGCCATAAAACTGCCTGTCCTCATCCGCCATACCGGCCAACGGCGCATTGGGCGTGCTGGCAATGACCTCGAATCCCGGCGGCAGGCTTCGAACCTTGTCGCCATGGCTCATCCAGACATGCAGCGCCGGCTGTTCACCATCGGGAGCGTCGTTCAGGCCGGCCAGCAGCCGGTTCTCGCCCTGTGGCACCACCATTGCATAACCGAACTCGCGATGAGAAGAAGGCTCTACCTCACCCCCCAGCTGGGCGGCCATGGTCTGCATCCCGTAACAGATACCCAGCACGGGAATGCCCATGCCGAAAACGGCATCCGGTATCCGGGGCGGCTCGCCTGCCCCGTCTGAATCGACGACGGACTCCGGACCGCCGGACAACACAATGCCGTCCGCACCAAAATCGATGATCGCCTGCAGCTCCTTGTCCCAGGGGACAATCTCGCAGTAGACCCCTGCCTCCCTGATCCGGCGCGCGATCAGCTGCGTATACTGAGAGCCGAAATCCAGTATCAGAATACGGTGGGCGGCCGGCGCATCAGGCAGCGATGCGGCTGCGGAGCCGGTCAAACCCTGTGTCGATGACAGCGGCCGGGATCTGTTAGGCAAATCAGACAACTAACTGTCCGACCGGTAGTTCGGCGCTTCTTTGGTAATCGCCACATCGTGCACATGACTTTCCCGCATACCCGCAGAAGTAATCTGGACGAACTGCGGTTTACTGCGCATTTCATCGATACTGCCACAGCCGGTGTAGCCCATTGCCGCCCGGACGCCGCCGATCAACTGGGTAATAATCGCCACCAGGCTGCCCTTGTACGGCACCCGCCCTTCCACACCTTCGGGTACCAGTTTTTCCAGTTGCTCGGAGGAATCCTGAAAATAGCGGTCCGAAGAACCATGGACCTGCGCCATGGCAGCCAGTGAGCCCATGCCGCGATAGGATTTGTAGGAGCGCCCCTGAAACAGCTCTACCTCACCGGGCGATTCCTCGGTGCCGGCAAACAGGCTGCCGATCATGATGCAGTGTGCGCCGGCAACCAGGGCTTTGGCGATGTCGCCGGAATACCGAATACCTCCGTCGGCAATGACCGCTACATCGGTTCCTTGCAGGGCTTTGGAGACATTGGCCACCGCCGTGATCTGCGGAACGCCGACGCCGGAGACCACGCGGGTGGTACAGATCGAGCCGGGACCGATACCGACTTTCACGCCGTCCACGCCCGCCTCCACCATTGCCAGCGCTGCGTCGGCACTGATGATATTACCCCCGACTACCTGCAAATCGGGGTGCGCGGACTTGATGGCCCGAATGCGGTCCAGAACCCCCTGCGAGTGACCGTGGGCGGTATCGACAATGATCACATCCACGCCGGCTTCCACCAGTGCTGCAACCCGTTCATCGGTGTCGCCTGAGGTACCGACCGCAGCACCGACACGCAGTGCGCCGCGCTCGTCCTTGCAGGCGATCGGATAGTCCTTGGCTTTCTGAAAATCCTTGGCCGTGATCAGGCCGCGCAGCCCGAAATTATCGTTGACCACCAGCACCTTTTCGATGCGGTGCTTGTGCAGCAATGAGAGCACTTCCTGCTTGTCCGCACCTTCGCGAACCGTGACCAGTTTTTCCCTGGGGGTCATCACGGAGGAAACCGGGGCATCGAGCTGGGTCTCGAAGCGCAAATCCCGATGGGTCACGATGCCGACCGTCTCGCCGTTTTCCACCACCGGCAGCCCGGAGATGCTGTTCGCCTGCGTGATCTCCATCACTTCACGAATACTCCGGTCCGGCGAAACGGTAATGGGATCGTTGACGATACCGCTTTCGAACTTTTTCACCACGGTGACCTGTCGGGCCTGCTCGGCGGGACTCATATTCTTGTGAATGATCCCGATACCGCCTTCCTGGGCCAGGCAGATCGCCAGCCTGGATTCGGTGACGGTATCCATCGCCGCGGCGACCAGCGGCATATTGAGCTCGATCTTCCGGGTCAGGCGCGTGCGGAGGCTGACTTCCCGGGGCAGAATGTTGGAATAGGCAGGCTGGAGCAAAACGTCATCGAACGTCAGTCCTTTATCGGCGATACGCATGGCGGCTCCTGTTAACGGCCCGGATGGCACCTTGGGTAAACCGCCTATCTTACGCCGCAGAGAAATCCGCGTAAACTGAGCAGTACGGCCCGGCCCTCAATCCAGGCCGGACGCAGCCGGCTTGACTCAACGACCACGATCGATTCTCCTTCCCCGATGAATATGCATGACACAGGCGCTTTTGGCGCGGAGCCGGACACGGCCTACCGGTTACTGACCCCGGACCTGATCCTGGAAGCGCTGGAAGCGCAGGGCTATCCGTGTGACGGGCGCCTGCTGGCACTCAACAGCTATGAAAACAGGGTCTACCGGGTTGGCCTGGAAGACGGGTCTCCCGTGGTAGTCAAGTTTTATCGCCCCGGACGCTGGAGCGATGACGCAATTCTCGAAGAGCACGATTTCTCGATCGAGCTCGCCGAAGCCGAATTGCCGGTTGTCGCGCCGGTGATCGATCCGGAAGGAACGACGCTGCACCGGCACCACGGCTTTCGTTTTTCCATCTCCCCCAATCGCGGTGGCCGCTGGCAGGAGATGGACGATCCGGATCATCTGGCCTGGATGGGGCGGTTTATCGCCCGGATTCATGCCATCGGGCGCGCCAGACCGTTTCAGCACCGGCACACGCTGTCCATCGAACAGTACGGAATCAGGCCCAGTCGATATATCCGCAGCCATGATTTCCTTCCCGCTGAACTCGAGCCTGCCTATACGGCGCTGCTCGATGTGCTGATCCCCCGCATTCAATCCGTATTCGCAGCAACCGGGCCGCTGAAAACGATCCGCCTGCATGGCGACTGCCACCTGGGCAATGTGCTGTGGACCGATGACGGCCCTCATTTTGTCGATTTCGATGACTGCTGCATGGGACCGGCCGTGCAGGATCTGTGGATGATGCTCTCTGGCGACCGCGATCAGATGACCCGGCAGTTGAAATATCTGCTCGAGGGTTACAGTGAATTTAACGACTTCGATCCCTGTGAGCTGCACCTGATCGAAGCGCTGCGCACATTGCGTATGATTCACTACTCCGGCTGGCTGGCCCGGCGCTGGGGGGACCCGGCTTTTCCCGCCAGCTTTCCCTGGTTCAATACCCAAAGATACTGGGAAGAGCAGATTCTCTCGCTGAAAGAACAGCTGTCGCTGCTGGATGAACCTCCCCTGCAGTGGCAATTGTAAAATCCGCGTAAACTATCCCCATGCCCGCACCCATCGGCGAACAGATCTACAGCGTATCGCAGCTGAACCGAGAGGCCCGGCAGCTGCTGGAAGACGGCCTGCCGGCACTGTGGGTAGCCGGAGAGCTGTCCAACCTGGCACGCCCGGCGTCGGGCCATATCTATTTTTCCATCAAGGACGAACGCGCGCAGGTGCGCTGTGCGATGTTCCGCGGCAACAACAGCAGGCTGCCCTTTCGGCCCGAGAACGGCCAGCAGGTTTTGATCCATGCACGGGTCGGGCTCTACGAAGCCCGCGGCGAATTCCAGCTGATTGCCGCGCACATGGCACCGGCCGGTGAAGGCCTGCTGCGCCGGCAACTGGAAAAACTCAAGTCCAGACTGGCTGCCGAAGGCCTGTTCGAT
>JAJRXW010000111.1 GCA_024276095.1 Gammaproteobacteria bacterium | reverse complement strand
GGGCTGATGAAAAGCAGGCTTTTTCAGATGTCCGTCAGAGAGCCGTCAGGCTCAGAGAGTGGTTATGAACTGGTTAATACAAGATGCCTGGGCGCAAGGCGCCGGGACCGATGGGTCACTGCTGGGGCTTTTGCCTCTGGTGCTGATATTCGTGGTGTTCTATTTTCTGCTGATCCGGCCACAGAGCAAGCGGCAGAAAGAACACAAGGAAATGGTGTCGAACCTCAAGGTCGATGACGAGATCATTACCGCAGGTGGTGTGCTTGGCAAGATCACCAAGGTCAAGGATCAGTTTGTATTTGTCGAAGTGGCGGATGGCGTGGAGCTGAAAATCCAGCGCCATACCATCGGCACCATTATGCCCAAGGGTACGGTGAAGAGTACGAAATGAATCACTACCCTGCATGGAAGAATCTGCTGATACTCGGCATCGTCCTGATTGGTGCGTTGATCGCGCTGCCGAATCTGTTTGGCGAAGACCCCGCATTGCAGATTTCCGGAGACCGCGGCAAGTCGATGACCGACGCGGAACTCAGTCTGGCCAGGCTGGTGCTGGACAACGGGCAGATCGACTACACGTCGGCGTACCTCGATGACGGGCGCATACTGGTACGCCTTGGGTCGGTCGAGCAGCAGCTCACTGCCAGGGACCTGTTGCGCAAGGAATTCGACAAGACCTATGTAGTGGCGTTGACGATGGCGCCGCGCACGCCGGGCTGGTTGCGCGCCCTGGGGCTGAAGCCAATGAGTCTCGGGCTGGACCTTCGTGGTGGCGTGCACTTCCTGTTTCAGGTGGATATGGATGCAGCGATCAGGCAACGCCTGCAAACTTATGTAGAGGATTTCAGCAAGCTGCTGCGCGATAAACGCATTCGCCGCTCGGTAGAACTGGTCGGCGACACGATTTTTATTCGCCTGAGCGATCCTGCCGATGCAGATGAGGCGGAGCGGCTGCTGCGGGATTCAGATCCGGATATCGAGATCAAACGCCGCACCAAGGGAGACCGTGTCGAGTTCGAGCTTCGCATGACACCGAACCAGATCAAGCAGCGCCAGGATTTCGCGATCCAGCAAAATACGGTCACCCTGCGCAATCGTGTGAACGAACTGGGTGTCGCCGAACCGGTCGTGCAGCGTCAGGGGCTTGACCGGATCGTCATTCAGCTTCCCGGTGTGCAGGATCCTGCTCAGGCCAAGCGCATCCTGGGTGCCACGGCAACGCTTGAGTTCCATATGGTTTGTGACGGTGAAAATGCCCAGGAAGCGGAACGCCGGGGCAGGGCACCGCTGGGTTGCGAGTTGTACCATGACCGGCAGGGCAATCCGCAGTTGCTCAAACGGCGCACCATCGTGACCGGCGACCAGTTGACCGATGCTTCGCAGGGATTTGCCGACGGGTTACCAGCGGTGTTTGTGAAGCTCGACAGCAAGGGTGCGCGATCGATGCTGGATACCACCCAGAAGAACCTGGGCAAACCGATGGCGGTCGTCTTCGTCGAGCAAAAGCGCGAAATGGTCGAACGCGACGGTGAGATGGTCGAGACCCGCCGTGAAGACAAGGAAGTGATCAATATCGCGACCATTCAGGGTGTTTTCAGCAGCAGCTTCCAGATCACCGGCGTCGATGTCATGGAGGCGCGGGATCTCTCGCTGTTGCTGCGGGCCGGTGCCCTGGCGGCGCCCATTTTCCCGATTGAAGAACGAACCATCGGGCCGAGCCTTGGCCAGGACAACATCAACGCGGGTATGAATGCGATTGCGATCGGGTTCGTGCTGGTGGTGGTGTTCATGATTCTCTACTACCGCATGTTCGGCTTGGTAGCGGATATCGCCCTGGTGACCAATCTGGTCCTGATCACGGCCCTGTTGTCGATGTTGCAGGCCTCACTGACGCTGCCGGGTATTGCTGGTATCGTGCTGACGGTCGGTATGGCGGTCGATGCGAATGTGCTGATTTTCGAGCGTATTCGCGAGGAGATCAGGAACGGCAATTCTCCCCAGGCAAGTATCCAGGCAGGCTATGAGAAAGCGCTGTCGACCATCGCGGATGCGAATATCACGACCTTTATCGCGGCAGTTGTCCTGTTCGTTTTCGGCACCGGGCCGATCAAGGGCTTCGCGGTTGTTCTTTCCCTGGGCATCATTACGTCCATGTTTACATCGATTATCGGCACCAGGGCCCTAGTCAACCTGATCTACGGCAATCGCAAGCTCGATACGTTGCGGATATAACATCATCATGGCATTACCGAATCAAAAGAAAGAATTCGATTTCATGGGCAAGCGGCCGCATACCGCTGCGTTGTCTATCACTCTTATCCTGATTTCACTCGTATCGCTTGGCATGCGCGGTCTGAATTTCGGTGTGGATTTTACCGGGGGTGTGTTGCTGGAGGCCGAATATTCCGAGGCAGCGGATCTGGCCAAAATCCGTCAGTATCTGTCGGATGGCGGTTTCCAGGATGCCCAGGTGCAGAACTTCGGTACGGCAACGGACGTGCTGATTCGCATCCTGCCCCGCGAAGGGGTTGAAAACGCTGCGCTTGGCGACCGGATACTCGATATCCTCAGGCAGATAGATCCGAACGTGGAGCTGCGCAGGCTGGAATTTGTCGGGCCACAGGTCGGTGAGGAACTGACCGAGCAGGGCGGCCTGGCGATGCTGTTTGCCATGATCATGATCCTGTTCTACATCATGTTTCGTTTTCAGTGGAAGTTTGCCGTCGGTTCGGTCATTGCGCTGGTTCACGATGTGATCATCACACTGGGCGTATTTTCGGTATTTCAGTTTTCATTCGATCTTTCGGTGCTCGCGGCATTGCTGGC
>JAJRXW010000110.1 GCA_024276095.1 Gammaproteobacteria bacterium | reverse complement strand
AGGTTGACAGGATTAACGAGTCTTTCGATACTGTATTTTGTTACCGGGACACCGCTTTCTTTCAGCCTCAAATCTGTCGAGTTAATCCGGAATTATGAGCATATCGCCCCCGCCAACGGCTTCCTCCAGCTACCCGGTTCGAACCGACTGGACGCAGGAAGAAGTCACGAAACTTTTCGCTTTACCGTTCAACGATCTTTTGTTCCAGGCGCACTCGGCACACCGGCACTTTTTCGATCCTAACCAGGTGCAGATCAGCTCATTGCTCAGCATCAAGACCGGCGCCTGCCCGGAAGATTGCGCGTACTGTCCGCAAAGCGTGCGCTATCAGACCGATCTTGAGAATGAAAACCTGATGGCGGTTGACGATGTCATTGCACGGGCCAGGGCTGCCCGGAAAAACGGCGCGACACGGTTTTGCATGGGAGCAGCCTACCGCCGGCCAAAGGCAGGACAACTGGAACAGATCACCGCGATGGTCAAAGCCGTACACGATCTGGGCATGGAAACCTGTGCCACGCTGGGCATGCTGGACCGGCAGCAGGCCGATCAGCTTAAAGACGCCGGCCTGGATTACTACAACCACAATCTCGATACATCAGAGTCCTATTATCCGGAAATCATCACTACGCGAAGCTACCAGGACCGGCTCGATACACTCAGGGCCGTTCGCGAGGCGGGGCTGAAAGTATGCTGCGGCGGTATTCTTGGTATGGGTGAGAGCCGCCAGGACAGGATCGACATGCTGCATACCATGGCAACGCTTCCCGAGCACCCGGGCAGTGTCCCGATCAACCAGCTCATCCAGGTCGCCGGCACGCCTTTGGAGGATGCGACAGACATTGACCCGATCGATTTCGTCACGGTCATTGCAGTGGCGCGCCTGCTCATGCCTGCCTCGCACATTCGCCTGTCGGCCGGCCGCACCAGGATGAGTGAGGAGATGCAGGCGCTGTGTTTTTTTGCCGGTGCAAATTCTGTTTTTTTTGGGGAAAAACTGCTGACCACCGACAACCCGGACAGTCACAGTGACCGGCTGCTGCTGCAAAAACTCGGCATGCGCCCCGAGCCTCTCCGGGCAGGGAGTCTCTAGATCAGCGAACCGGACCGGCAATCTTTGCGCCATGCCCTGAGCCGGGCGGCCACGGGTTTCGAGGAGGCGGATTTTCTGCATCGGGAGGTGCGCTCCCGGCTGCTCGACCGCTTCGATTTCCTGCGGATCAGGCCCGGGCGTATCCTGGATCTTGGCGCGGGCACCGGCGCAGCAGTTCAGTCGCTGGGCGAACGTTTCCCCGCTGCGGCTGTGCTGGCGCTCGACCTGGTACCGGAGATGCTGCGGGCCAATCCGCGAGCGCTGTCCGGCGAAAGCACCAGCGCTGTCTGCGGAGACGCGCAGTGCCTGCCGCTGGGCCCTGCCTGTGTCGACCTGGTCTTTTCCAACCTGATGCTGCACTGGGCAAGGGACGTCAACCAGGTCCTTGCCGAGGTCAGACGCGTGCTGCGGCCCGAGGGGCTGTTCATATTCGCGACGCTGGGCGCCGGTACGCTCTCTGAATTGCACCAGGCATGGCAGAAAGCGGATCGGTTCAGCCATGTTCTCGATTTCATGACCATGCGCGATCTGGGCGACGCCCTGGTAAGGGCCGGGCTGGCGGAGCCGGTTCTCGACTCGGAAATCATCACCGTTACCTACCGGTCGGTCAGTGCCCTGGCGCAGGATCTCAGGGGAACCGGGGCCAATAACCATACCGTGCATCGCAATCCCGGCCTGACGTCACGCGACCGGTGGCAGCGGATGCTGGCGGCCTATGAGCAACAGAGGGACGAGCAGGGGTTACTGCCGGCCTCGGTCAACGTCGTGTACGGCCATGCATGGGGGCAGTCTGGAGCACCTACCGCTAAAAAACCTGCGGGTGAATTCGAAATCCCCGTCGATCAGCTTCGGAAAATACGTATGGACAACCCTTAAGCGTTTGTTTTAACGATAAATAACAGCCTGAAAAGCCTGATTCCAATTGCAAGCTACAGATCGTTAAAGTACCATGCGTCCGCCTGTTGGGTCGCACTTTGCGCCAAACACGCTGCACTTTAAGTTCCAGGCAAACAACTGAACACAAAGATTGAGCCGGACAGCAGGGATGGCTTGT
>JAJRXW010000109.1 GCA_024276095.1 Gammaproteobacteria bacterium | reverse complement strand
CGAATTTCGGCAGGCGGATCTGTCCAGAACCGACCAGCGCCAGGACTGGCAGGATGAACGTTTCGATGCCCTGGTGCTCGACCCGCCCAGAGCCGGCGCCGGCGAGGTCATCGAAGCCGTGAGTACGATGAACATCGAAAAAATTCTTTACGTTTCGTGTCACCCGGGAACGCTGGCAAGAGATGCAAAAGTGCTGGTTGAAGCGCAGGGCTATGAGCTGGTCGCAGCGGGGATCATGGACATGTTTCCACATACCAGTCATGTGGAGTCAATGGCCCTTTTCGGGAAAAGGTAGTCGGCGTGGCACTCGGTCCATTGATGGTCGATGTAGAAGGTCTCGTTCTGAGCCCGGCCGAGGCGCAACAGCTCAAAGACCCGCTGATCGGGGGCGTCATTCTTTTTTCCCGGAATTATCAACACCGCAGCCAGTTGAGTGCGCTGGTATGCGATATCCGCAGTGTGCGGACTCCGGCCCTGCTGATTGCCGTCGATCAGGAAGGCGGCAGGGTGCAGCGTTTCCGGGAAGGTTTCACAGCCCTGCCGGGCCTGCACTGGCTCGGTGCGCAGTATGAACTCGATGCTGCAAAGGCCAGGCGGCTTGCCAACCTGTGCGGGTGGATTCTTGCCGCAGAACTGATCGAGGTCGGTGTGGATTTCAGCTTTGCGCCGGTTGTCGACCTGGACCGGGGCTTGAGCGAAGTGATTGGCGATCGGGCGATTCACAGGGACATTGAAATCGTTTCGACGCTGGCACTGGCGATGATGCAGGGGATGCGTAAAGCCGGAATGGTGGCGGTTGCCAAGCACTTTCCCGGCCATGGCGGCGTCGTTCAGGACTCGCACAAGGAATTGCCGGAGGATCATCGTGCCTATTCAGATCTGCTGGACGACATCGAGCCGTTCCGGCGCCTGATCGAACATGAACTGCATGGGGTCATGATGGCGCATGTCCGGTATCCGCAGGTAGATCAGGCTGTCGCGAGCCTGTCACCCTACTGGCTGCAGACAGAACTGCGGCAAACACTCGGGTTTACCGGGGCGATATTTTCGGACGATCTGCAGATGCATGCACTGGATTTTGTCGGTTCGATCCCGGAGCGGGTGCGCCTGACGCTCGATGCCGGCGCCGATATGGCATTGATCTGCAATAATCCGGAGGCGGTCGCCCAGACACTGGTGGAACTGAAGGCCTATCAGAACCCGGTGGCCCAGGTACGTCTTGCGGCGATGCGATCCCATCCGCCGGCCGATGGCAGCAGGCTGCGCGATTCTTCCCGGTGGCGGGATGCCGTTGCGACGCTGGATAAGGCAATGGAACGCCCCGGTCTCGAACTGGATGGTTATTCGGCATGAGCATGCCCGACTCGGAACAGATGGTGTCGCGACGGCAGGTAGAGGAGGCCTATGACCGGCTGGCAGGTGCTTTGCAGCCGAGGATAGATACAGAGGATTGCATACTGGTCGGGGTGATGGTCGGCGGCATGATACCTCTGGTCAACATAGCAGCGCGACTGACCGGGGATTTTCAGATCGACTACTGCCATGCGACACGCTATGCAGGGGAGTTGCATGGCGGAGCGCCAAGGTGGATACAGCGCCCGCGTTTGTCGCTGGCCGGCAGAACGGTGGTACTGGTGGATGACATCTTCGATGAAGGCCATACCCTTGTCTTCATCAGGGACGATTGCCTTGCTGCCGGAGCCGGTACGGTGCTCAGTGCCGTACTGGTCAGGAAAGTGCACGATCGCGCAGTAGCGGGGTTCTCGCCGGACTTCACCGGGCTGAGCGTGGAGGACAGGTATCTGTTCGGTTGCGGTATGGATTACCGGGAACGCTGGCGGCATTTGCCGGAAATATACGGTGTGCTGAACGCGGAGTCAGAAACGTCATGACGGATATTGCCATTATTGGCGGCACCGGGGCGCTGGCTTTGTTGCCGGAAGAAGGTGTGAGCTCGACAGTGCACACGACCGCCTATGGCGATCCATCAGGGCCTGTTTTCGAATGGTCGGTCGCCGGGAGCCGCTGCCTGTTTCTTCCCCGCCACGGCCTCGATGGGACGATTCCGCCACACCGGGTCAACTACCGGGCCAATATTCAGGTGTTGAAAGACATGTGCGCCGAACGGGTGGTCGGGATCAATGCGGTCGGGGGGATTTGCGCCGCAGCCTGCCCGGGTCATCTGGCCTTGCCCGACCAGATGATCGATTACACCTGGGGCCGTGAACATACGTTTTTCGACGCTACCGACGTGGCGGTGACCCATATTGAGTTCGATCCGCCGATAGCGCCGGCTCTGCACGCCCGGCTGGTATACCAGGCAGGCAAGCTCGGATTGAGTTGCCTAGCCGGTGGCGTGTACGGAGTGACCCAGGGGCCGCGGCTGGAAACGGCCGCCGAAATAGACCGCCTGGAACGCGATGGCTGTGACCTGGTGGGGATGACGGCTATGCCGGAAGCCTCTTTGGCCAAAGAGGCGGGGCTCGACTATGCTGTCTGTGCCCTGGTGGTCAATCATGCTGCCGGCAGGGCGCCCGGGGATGCCGGGATTCACGACCAGATGGAGCGGAGTATCGAGCAGGCCATGCGCCAGGCAGGGCGCCTGCTCGAGGCGATCCTGTCCGATTAGGCGCGGGCGTGGCTGCTGCTCTTTCGGCAGGAGACCCGGTGGTGCAGTGACCGGGTTCACAGACCTTGATTATGCAAGGCTTTATCATTCTGTCTGGGCAAGTTGACTCCGGATGGCCAACGGCACCGGGCAAGGCGCATTGAACCGGCTCTGGAAAAAGGGCTGCGGGCCATCGTGACTGACGGCGATGGCTCATGATGTAAAATCTAGGTTTAGCTCATAACTAGATGAAAAAACTATCAAAGAACATATTAGTTCAGGCGCTCGATTGCGACCCGACGGGCATGCTGATCGTTTGTGCACAAAAGCCGGGGTTTCCGATCGCCTATTCCAATGCGGCAATCGAAGCATGGACCGGCTACGAAAAAAGCGACCTGATCGGGCGCATGTGGACGGAATTGCTTGACGATCAGGGCGCTGCCGACGGAAATCCGCACGGCGACCCGGCTGAGGATCTTGAAACGCAGATTGCCGCGATCCGGTTCGATCCGCTGGATCAGCCACAGACGCTGCAGCAGCGCTGGAAAACAAAGGCCGGCCAGCCGCTGTCCATCGAGTTGAGTATCTCGCCGCTCTATGACCGGCCCGGGATACCGAGCTACTGGCTATTGAGCCAGTTTTCGCCGAATAACGCCGAACAGGGTCGCCCGCGGCAGAGCGGACGTGTCTACGGCGATACTTTTCTGGGTACCCGGCAACGCATGATGCGCATGAACCGGCACGATTCCGCGACCGGGATTCCCAACCGCACGGCATTTATCGAGGTAGTGGAGCGTGACTGGGCGATTGCCCGTCGCGAACAGCGCCGGCTGAGCGTGATCATTTTTCAGGTCGATGCACTGGACCGCTATACCGACAGTTTCGGTCGTCATGCCACCAGTTCCACGCTGAGAAAAGTCGCCCATGCCATTACCGGTTCCCTGCGGCGTCAGGGCGATTTTGGCGCGCGTTACAGCAAGGATCGATTTGCGGTCATCATGGGCAGTGCCGATGAGGAACAGGTGACCAGCGTTGCCGAGCACGTCGTTCGGAAAGTGCGCAGCCTGGCCATTCATCACCCCAAATCGACTGCCGACCGGTTCGTTACGGTTTCCTACGGGATCGCATCGGAAGTCCCGTCGTGGACAGCCTCTTCATCGACACTGGTAGACCGGGCCGAGGAAAATCTGCCGGCTGCGGTGACGGTCGATGAGTCGAACAAGGCGGCCGGGTAGCGGGACTTCCGCGCGGCTGATTTTCCTGTCCGTTACCCCTGGTCGGGGCTGTCGAACCGCTGTGTATCGGCCAGGCCGATTTTGACGATGACGCCGAATTTCGGGTGATCGAAATACTGCAGCAGGTCCCCCCTGATTCGGCGTGATTCCTGCAGGCTGAAGGTGGTTCCCTGTCGGGACGGCTCATCGGTCCGGAAGGGTTCGTCCAGCAGCGAGATCGGGGCCTGCCAGCCATCGGTAAAGTCCATGTTCGTATTCTCCGGCGTTGCTTCGACCATCTCCAGGTTCAGGCCCAGGTGCAAGAACCGGTCCTTGTACACGGTCACAGCACCGCTGACACCGCTGGATTCCGCGGTACTCTCGGGAATATCGAAGGCCAGCGCCTCGCTTTTGCCGTACGCGGCCTGGTTCCATGCCAGGTGAATCAGCGGCTGGTAGGCATCCAGGAGTTCCAGCCGGTCATACTCTTTGTCCAGCTGAAACCGGCTCTCGGGCAGACGGACAAATTGCGGGGCCTGGTGGCGGAGATCGAGCAGGAAAAAATCGACCCGTTCCACGGGCAGGGGCTGATCTTCCTCCTCTGCAGGGAGCAGTTCGGTTGCCGGCAGGGGTGCGGCGGCTGTCCCTGGTGCAGGGGCGACAACCGCTTCCACAGCGTTTTCCGGCGGGGCCGGATCAAACGCATCGCCATAGATTGCCCCGGCCTCCGTCTCTACCGGTTCCGGTACGATGGGTTGCCAGGTCTCTTCGGTATTGCTGCTTTGGTCCAGATGGCGAAATACGATGAGCTCGACGTTGTAGCGCGGCGCGCCGGGCAGTTCTGCGCCGCCCGGCGTCTGGCCCATGATGACTGTCGCCATGAGCATTGCAGCCACCGCGATACCGCCGCGCAATGCTGCAACGCCGGCAGGCAGATGGGCAGAAGCTGGTGCTGATGGTCTCATGACAGGCAGGTTTCCCGTTATTCGTGCTCCGACAGCCTGTTGATGAGCTGTTCCACAAATTCAAACCGATATTCGTAATCGCTAAGGTCTTCGCGGAACCGCAGCCGTTGCTGCCGGTCCAGACTGTAGCGCTCGGGTTCGGATTCTAACAGCTGTACGAGCCTGCCGGGGTCGATGGCCGGTTTTGGGTCAAACTCGATGAAACCACCGGCATTGCTGGCATCGATCCGCTGAATGCCCAGCGCTTCGGTCTTCAGGCGCAATGCCGTGATGCGGAAAAGGTTGCGGGTTGCAGCGGGGAGCAATCCGAACCGGTCGACCAGT
>JAJRXW010000108.1 GCA_024276095.1 Gammaproteobacteria bacterium | reverse complement strand
CTGCCCGCCCACTGGCGCGAGAACCAGTGGAGAATTGAGCCGCTGGCCGAGTATCGTCACCGACCGGTCGATCCGGCTGACATCCACCAGCCGCCGCGCGCGAATCTGCCAGTCATCGAATACCCTCCGGTTGGCCTGCAGAGTTTTGTTGTCGTCAGCGCCGGTGGCAACGAAGTGGTAGGTCGCCGGGTCCAGAATTCCGTGTGCTACGGCTTCCATCTGAAACACATCCAGCGCCTCGCCGGCACCGGCGGGAATGGCCCGTTCGGGGCGAGCCTCGGCCAGTGCTGGAACGAGCCCTGGAATGAGTCCTGGGATGACGGCCCCTGGAACAATGAGCCGGGGAACGCCTGCAACCAGCGGAGAGCCCAGTACAAAGCGCAAAAAACGCCGCCGCGCCTGGCTGGTTTCCGGGGAGATGCCGATGCTCATTGATTCACCTGCTGGCGAAAACGGTATTTTCTCAGCTTTTTGAGGTGCGAAACAAGCAATAAGCTAATAAGCTTGCGCCAATGAAAGCAGACACCAGCAAAGATATCGAGCTGCAGGAATGGCTGGAAGCCATGGAGTCATTGCTCGACGCCGAGGGGCCGGAGCGGGCCAAGCAGGTTTTCAGGGCCGTACGTGACTTCCTGGCCAATGAGAATGTCATCGTAGAAGATGCGACGCTGAATACGCCCTACCGCAATACCATCCCCCTGGAGCAACAACCCGCCTATCCCGGTGAAATCGAACTGGAGGAACGGCTGGAGAACATATTGCGCTGGAACGCAATGGCGATGGTATTGCGAGCCTATGACAGCGGCACCGGCGTTGGCGGGCATATCGGCACCTATGCCTCCGCAGCGACGTCGCTGGAAGTCGCCCTGAATCATTTCTTTCGGGTAAAAAGCGGGGACTATGGCGGCGATCTGGTCAGCATCCAGGCACATGCGGCACCCGGCATCTATGCCCGCGCCTTTCTCGAAGGCCGGCTCTCGGAGCAGCAGCTGGATAATTTCCGGCGCGAACTGCAGCCCGGAGGCGGGCTATCGTCCTATCCGCATCCGCGCAACATGCCGCATTTCTGGCAATGCCCGTCGGCATCGATGGGGCTGTCCATCCCCAGCTCGATTTACCAGGCACGGTTCGCCAAGTACCTCGAGAACCGCGGGCTCAAGCCTGACAACGGCGGGAAAGTCTGGGCGTTCATCGGGGATGGCGAGTCCGATGAGCCGGAAGTACTCGGAACCATCAATATTGCCGCACGCGAACAACTCGATAACCTGATCGTTATCGTGAACTGCAACCTGCAGCGACTGGACGGGCCGGTGCGCGGTAACGGCAAGATCATTCAGGAACTCGAACGCAGTTTTCGCGGCGCACGCTGGAATGTCATCAAGGTCATCTGGAGCGGAGAGTGGGACAAGCTGTTCGCCATCGATCACGAAGGCGTATTGCAGGCGCGCATGGAAGAAGTCGTTGACGGTGACTACCAGATGTATTCGGTCTCCAGTGGCGAGGAAGTTCGGGAACACTGGGTGGGCAACAGTCAGCGGCTCGCGGAGATCATGCAGGTTCTTTCGGAGGAAGAAATCCGCTGCATCCGCAGGGGCGGTCATGACCGGCGCAAGGTTTTTGCTGCTTTCGATCGGGCGGTCAAGACAAAAGGCGCGCCCACGGTCGTTCTGGTCAAGACCATCAAGGGATTCGGCATGCAGGGATACGAAGGATCGAATGCCGTACACCAGAAAAAGAATCTCAGCACGGACGAGCGCATCGATTCCGCACGCCGCCTGGGGATCCCGCTGCCGGATGAGGACATCGCCCGGGCAGCCTACTTCCGGCCGCCGGAGGACAGCGATGAGATGCACTATCTGCGGGCCCGCCGTGAGGCACTGGGCGGCACCTGGCCGGAACGAAAAGTTAATTGCCCGGCCCTGCCCGCACCCGAACTGGCGCTGTTCGAGGACCAGATCAAGGGCTCCGGCGAGCGCAGCCTGTCAACGACGATGGCTTTCGTGCGCATGCTCGGCAAGCTGATGGGTCACCCGGACCTTGGCCGCTACATCGTGCCCATTGTGCCCGACGAAGCACGGACCTTTGGTATGGAAGCACTGTTTCGCCGCGCCGGAATCTATTCCTTCGAGGGGCAGCGCTACCGGCCGGTCGACAGCAGTACGCTGATGCCCTACCGGGAAGCGAAAGACGGCCAGATTCTCCAGGAAGGTATCTGCGAGGCCGGTGCAATGGCTTCGTTCCTTGCGGCCGGTACCGCCTATGCAGTCCACGGCGTACCGACAATTCCGTTCTATGTCTTTTATTCAATATTCGGTTTCCAGCGTGTTGGCGACATGATCTGGAGCGGCGGTGACATGCTGTGCCGGGGGTTTTTGCTGGGCGGTACATCAGGTCGCACGACATTAAATGGCGAAGGACTGCAGCATCAGGACGGTCATTCGCAGGTGGTGGCCAATACGGTCCCGAACCTGCTGAGCTACGACCCCGGGTTCGCGTTCGAACTGGCTGTCATCATTCGCGAAGGTATCCACCGGATGTACGAATTGCAGCACGAGGTGTTCTACTACATCACCATCCACAACCAGAACTACCCGATGCCGGCGATGCCATAAGGCGTGGAGCAAGGCGTGATCAAGGGCATGTATTGTTTCAGCCGCTCTGACCGGAAACCCGAAGGCAACAAAAAAGCACACCTTTTCGGCAGCGGTGCGATCATGGCAGAGGTTCTGCAGGCGAAAGAGTTGCTCGAAAACATGGGCATACCCGTGGACGTCTGGAGCGTGACCAGTTACAACGAGCTTTCCCGCGAAGCACTCGACGTTGAACGCAGCAATTCACTGGCAGCAGACCAGGACCCGACCATACCCTACGTACAGGCCCTGCTGGGCAACGAAACCGGCGTATTCGTCGCCGCCAGCGACTACATGAAGGCCCTGCCCCTGAGCATCGCCCGCTGGATCCCCGGCCCGTTCTCCGTACTCGGCACCGACGGCTACGGCCTCAGCGAATCACTCCACGACCTGAGAACCCATTTCGAAGTCAGCGCCGAATACATCGCCTACACCGTCCTGGCCGCCCTCACCAGCAACGGCCAGCTCACCACCACCCAACTCCAGGCCGCCGCCAAAACCCTGGCCATCACCCCAGAAAAACCCAACCCCGCACGGGGTCGGACCTCGACAACCCCCTGATTAGCAACAAAAAACAGCCGATTTAAGCTCCCATATGGCGCTTAAACCCATGTTTTCAGGGGCAAAACCGATGCTCCAGGGAAAATCCAGCGGATTTGAGATCACGCTGTTCTGGAGCACCATTTTGTGGCCAAAATGGTGCGTTTAAGCGCAAATCAGGCGGTAAATATGGAAGTTAATTTATAAATATCAGTTAGTTACCGAGGTCCGACCCCGGCAGGCAAAAAAATAGGGACTGCCCCGAAGGGGCCGTCCCTACCTTTCTTTTCTTTTTTTTGTTCCCTGGGGAACGGACTAGCTGTTCCCTTTTCTCCGCAACCAACCTAACAAGCCAAGACCTGATGCAAACAGCCAGACTGATGCCGGCAAGGGCACCACGCCGACCGTCAGGACCAGCTTTTTCTCAATAAATGCCTGATCACCAACTGCGCTGGAAAAGGCCTGTAGCGTGTTCTGGATCGTCAGGGTCATATCACTGGCCACATCGGTCCAGTCAGCGGCCGGAGTGATGGAACCCGAAAGCTGCCACAACAAAGGCGTCACACTCCCGGTATCGCCGCTCGCGGTGAAAGCCGTAGTGCTGATCGATTTTTAGGGAAACGGGCCAAACGGGAATCCGGCGATGGGCGTGTCATTCACGCGGTCAACGGCCTGCAGAAACAGCGTTGCAGACACGTCACCAGCCTGGACAATATTATAGTCCCTGATTCCTGTGCAAAAACGGAATTAATTTCAGCGCCGGAGATCGTCCAGACGCGGCTGAATACAAAGCTGGCCGTTACGGAGTCGGTATTGGTGCCCGAATGAATTCCGACACCATCGTTGGACTCGGCCCGAAAAGT
>JAJRXW010000107.1 GCA_024276095.1 Gammaproteobacteria bacterium | reverse complement strand
ACCGAGTTCGGGAAACCGTTCCGGTAGCCTTCCGATACCGTGAAATAGCCCAGTGCATTGTCATTGAAGCGATAGGTGATCTTGCCTTTGAAAATCATATCGTCATCACTGACGTTATTGGCCTGAAAATCGGGGTTGATGCCAACCGGATCGCCGCTGAGCAGTGGCAGGTCGAAACCGGTATTCAGGTCATTCTCGTACTCGAACCAGCGTGCACCGAACAGAACATGCAGCTTTTCGGTGAGCTGAAAACCGATTTCGCCGAAAACGGCCTTTTCGGTTGCTTCCTGCTTGGTGATCTGGATGAATTCGAGGTTATCCGGCCGGTCGATGCCGAAAAATTCCGGAATACCGGGGGTGAATTCCTTGCTGACCGCGTCGCTCTCGAAGTCGTTATAAAAAACACCGACAATCCAGTCAATCATGCCGTCTGATTTGGAAACCAGCCGGGTTTCGACGTTGAACCGGTCTTCGTCGGCGTCCTCCCGCGTAAATGCGGAAAATGACGGGAAATCCTCGTAGCCATATTCAAAAGCGAGCAGAAGGTCCGTCTGGTCGCGCTGCCCGGTTTCCGAATAGCTGGAAGAACCGATGGCAACGACCAGCTCGGAGCCGCCCAGGTCCCAGGTGGTTTCAAGCGATATCAACTGGTTTTCGCGCTCATTGGGTTCTACGAACCGGGAGGCGGAGACATATCGCCCGGTACCGAATGAATCCGTGTGGTTGATCTGCCGGCCGCCGACATCCTGGTTCTGGAAGTAATAGGTGAGTGTCGTTTCAAGCGAATCGGTGATGTTCCACAGCAGTGCGGCCCGGGCGGAAAGCGTTTCCTCGTCATTGACATCCTTCTCCCGGCGCAGGTTGTTGCGCACGTCGGCAGGATCGGAAAAGTCGGGCTGCGGGTTGGAAACTCCGGCCTCGCGGACCAGAAAAGCGTAATCGATAAAGCCCGGGTCACTGAGATAGCCGATATTGCCGCGGAAGGCCAGAACGTCCTGGATCAGCGGGACATTGACGACGATATCGCCGTCAAAACCGGCGCCGTCGCTTTCTTCCAGAAAGTATCCTTTGGTATGAACCTCGAAACTCGACTCCTGCGTATCGGGCTGGTTCGGGATATAGCGCACCGCACCGCCGAGCGTGCCGGCTCCATACAATGTTCCCTGCGGGCCAAGCAGTGCCTCGACCCGGTTCATGTCGATCATCTTGAGATCGAGGTACAGCGGGATTTCACCGATATAGGTAGCAACCGTGCCGCCGTTGCCGTTATCCAGAAATTCGCTGGCATTCAGCGAATCGACGTTCAGTCCGCGTACCGAGAGAATATTTCCGCCCCGTGGCCCCTGGTCCACCAGTGTCAGCCCCGGCACCCATTTGGCGAAATCGTTGATGTTGGTCAGGCGTTTTTCTTCCAGCGTATCGCCGCTAAAAGCGGTAATGTTGTCGGAAATATCCTGCACCGAAGCCTCGCGGCGAGAGGCGGTGACGATGATCTCCTCCACCAGTATGTCATCGGCGCCCTGCGCGACGGTAACGCCTGCCGACATGGAACCGATGGCCATGGCGACAGCTGCAGAGACGGGGTTGATACGGCCTGTGACAAGTGGTGAAAGCTGGTCGGTCGGTGTCATCATCTACCCCTTGGAAAAATGGATGTGGCGGCAAGGCAACATTAAAAGCGTTGACCTGCCACGGTTTGTCGTTCCGGCGAGCCAATAATTGGTGACAGGCGCCGAATTGTCAAATTAACCCTCCTGGCTAGGGCAGATGTCGCCGGACGGGGTGAATATCGGGCCGCACATCACGCCAGAGATAGAACGATTCGGCAGCCTGGCGAACCAGCATTCCCCATCCCTGATAGGCCTCCGAGGCGCCGTTTTTCTTTGCCCAGCTGACAAAAGGCGTATCGGCCATGGCATAGGACAGGTCGTAGCAAATGGTATCCGGATCGAGGATGGCTGTCGGAAATGGCGGAACTTCGCCGCCGAGACCGGCCGATGTGGCATTGATGACCAGGTCAAAATGCTGCTCGCCCAGCTCGTCAAAGCTGCAGGCGGAAATACTGCCCAGCTCGGAGAACGCCGATGCGATTCCCCTGGCTTTCTCTACGGTACGGTTCGCAACCAGCAGGTTGGCGGGAATATCCTTGAGCAATGCCGGCACAATACCCCGGGCGGCGCCGCCGGCGCCCAGAATCAGTATCCGGGCGTCTTCGATGGTAAAACCAAGGTCGTCGGAAAGATCGCTGACCAGGCCAACTCCATCGGTATTGTCGCCCTCCATTTTGCCGTTTTCCCGCATGATGATGGTGTTGACGGCCCCAGCCAGCCGGGCTCTTCCCGTGAGAACATCAACGTACTGAGATATCTCGCTTTTATGAGGAACCGTGACATTGAGGCCCCTGATGCCTTCACCGGCAAACCGCTCGAGGGCGCTTTCGAGGTCTTCCGGGGCGACATCGAAGGCCTGATAGCTGATGTCCTGCCCGGTTTGCCTGGCAAACATCTGGTGGATAACGGGAGACTTGCTGTGCGCAACAGGGTGGCCGATTACGCCATACCGGTCCGTCATGCTGTGTCGTCTCCCTTGGCCCGTGGTGAAGGGCACATTGTTGGCCGCAGGCGGCTCCGCGGGGAGTTGCCTGACTGTGATGCGTTTTACCATAATCCCCCGGTGGCATCCAACCCGGCAGCGGTAGCCGCGGTGCTTCGCGGTACCATGAGCATCGCTCGAGTGCGCTGTTTCTTCGGCGATATTCGATTTGCCGGGTATGGGGGAGCCCGGTTCCGGGTTACACTTCGCGGCAACGGTCTTTCTCGAGAGAAAAAGTTTCTGGCTGCACCCACTACATCGATACGCTGCCCCTGGAGCGAAAACGTGAGCGAGCGTTATCTCGAGTATCACGACCGCGAGTGGGGCGTCCCGGTGCACGATGATCGCCGGCAGTTCGAGTTTCTGACGCTTGAGGGCGCCCAGGCGGGATTGAGCTGGTCGACGGTGCTCAACAAACGTGAGGGATACAGAAAGGCGTTCGCCGATTTCGACCCGGTCAGGGTGAGCCGCTTCAGTGAGCGCAAAATCGAGGCCCTGATCGCCAATCCCGCGATCATCCGCAACCGGTTGAAAATCAATTCGACGGTCACCAACGCCCGGGCCTTCCTTGAGATCCAGGAGAAATTCGGCAGCTTCGATGCTTATATCTGGGGCTTTGTCGACGGAGAGCCGGTTCAGAATACCTGGAAGAAGCAGGCCGATGTCCCGGCCACCAGCAGGATTTCGGATGTTCTGAGCAAGGACATGAAAAAAAGAGGATTCAGGTTGGTCGGCAGCACGATAATTTACGCACATATGCAGGCGACGGGCATGGTCAATGACCATATTATGGCGTGCTTTCGCTATCGTGAGGTTCAACAGGGGAGCTGATGATGGGATTTTCGATTAGTGCTTTATATGCAGGACTGTGTGGATTATTACTGATACTGCTGAGTGCCCGTATCGGCATGATGCGCAGAAAGTATTCGGTTGGCCTGGGCAGCGGCGAGCACAGCGTGCTGGAGCAGGCGATCAGGGCGCAGGGCAATTTTATCGAATATGTACCGCTGGCGCTGATCTTGCTGGCCTTCGGCGAAGCCGGTGGAATGGCCGGGATGCAGTTGCATCTTGCCGGCAGTCTCCTGGTCATCGGGCGCGTTTTGCACGCCTTCGGCCTGAGTCAGTCGGGAGGGGTGAGTGCCGGTCGCCTGATCGGCATCGTGCTGACCTGGCTGGTCATCATCGTTCTGTCGATAGCCAATATCGCCGGGTTTTTCAGTTAGCGATGGCGATAATGGTCGTGGCGAGTGTGTTGTTCCCGTCGCTGTGACTGATTGCGCCCAGGTGTTTCTCACCCGGGAGTCCCTGCCAGCCGATCTGCAGGGTATCGCTTTGTCCGGCGGCGGCGGAGGCCGGTGCAGTAACGGTCATGTTGCCGCGATCGTCCGTTTGACCGAACGTCCAGACGAACAGCGAGAAATTGGCGCCAGCACCGCCGCTGATATCGTCGGTCTGAAAACCGTGGACATCGACGATATAGTCGCCGGGAGCCGGGAAGTTCAGATTCACCTTTTCCTCTGAAGTATCCGAACCGCTGATGCCCACGACCGACGAGCACAGCACCAGCCCGGGGCAATGATAGACATACAGATCAAGATCGTCATTGCCGTCCGTTTCGCTGTCGAACAATGCAACGCGCAGGTAGGCCTGATCGTTGGGTACATTGAAGGTGAAGCGCGCAATACTGGCGGGCAGCTGATCGGAGTTGGGTTCGAAAAAGTAGCTGTTGGTCGGGTCGTCGAATACCAGCCCGGGCACGACATCGGCGATCGCCAGCCCCTGTATCGTTACCTGGTAGGGCCCCGTGTAACCGAACTGGACGGGCAGCTCGAGTGTGCCGTTGCTGCCGGCGCCATTGAGTTCCGCCGGGGCAAGAAAAGGAACCGAGCGGACCGCAACCGGGCTGCGTACGGAATACTTGTTGCTCTCCCAGGTGATAGCGCCAAACTGCCATTGATACAGTTCTGCATCGACAGCGGCAAAGCTGACCTGGTAATCCGCCACCTCCCCGGAACCCAGTGACAGAACTTCCGGCGTTACGGTGACATTGATGCCCTCCGGTGCTTCGATGCGTACATTGAACTGCGTACTGCTACCCACATTTCTGACGCGGCGGCTCACCTGGTGGCGACTGACCAGGTTGCTGACCGCGATAGAGGGTAAATTCAGCGATGAGGCGTCCGTGGAGAAACCGGCGGTAACCAGCGTATTGCATTCATCCGCGCTGATGCGCGGCTGGTCGGT
>JAJRXW010000106.1 GCA_024276095.1 Gammaproteobacteria bacterium | reverse complement strand
GTCTTTTTTTGCATAAGCCGGGGAGCAAAAGCAGAAAAGTACGATGATTGCGGGGAGGATGCGCATGGATGGCCTAGTTCAGCGGTGCGTCGAAGGGGTTGTTGTAGTACTGGCCGCCGATGTCCAGCCACTCGGCGATCAGCCGCAGTTCCGCCGCAGTCAGGTAGCCCGCATGAGAGCCGCCACCGTCGAAGCGGGAGAAAAACCTGGGCGATGCATTGGCGCCGCCAACCGACATCGATGGTGCAACCGGTACCGGCGCGAAAATCGGGTTACCGGTGATCGGGTCTGTGCCGATCTGCACGGCACGGTCCTGCAATGCATCCATCACGATCTCCTGCTCGTTGTCACCGAACAAAAGCTCCCGGTAGGACCTGAAATGATCGGGCTGATCGCTCGAAAGACCATCCGTCAGATCGAGCTGCGCATCGGGCACCTGCAGCTGCCCCATCAGGTCCACGGTGTTGTGGCAGTTCGTGCAGGTGTTGTCAGCGAGCACCGTGACCCCGTCGATGTCCAGGGTAATTCTCGGCAAACCCCACAGCGGGTGTATATGCGTTTCGTAATTGATCACGGTGCGACAGCCGCTGGTCCATGTTGCCAGGCAGGCGGTCGCCACGGGTGCGGGCGTGGACAGATCCGCATAGAGGTAACTGAAGCTGGCATCCCTGGGCCGTCCTGCAGGCGCTTCGTCCGTCCATACATCGTCATAGACGATATCGACGCTGGGTTCGATAGCGGCGCAATCGGTGGCACAGCTGATTCGCATGCGGGTCTCGGCCATCGATTCGCCAAAATCCGTAAACAGCGTGGCATCGGTATTGGGGAAAGGCTGCCCGGTGGTCGTCGCACCCTGGTAGACACTGTCAAAAGCATCCCGGCGGCCGTGCGAAAGGCCGATGTTCGGATCATGGCAGCCATTGCATTTGAGCACTTCGCCAGGCCTTACCTGCAGCCAGTTCTGGTGACGCGGGGTAATCCGGCGACCGTTCTCATCCAGTACGCTGATCGCAAGCGCAACATTTGCCGGCACCTTGACGATAACGGACCCGTCCGGCTCCACGGGCGCATAGCCGATAATCTCTCTCATCCCCTGTGCGGCACTGCGGCCGAAAGCGGAACCGGCGAAATCCAGCACGTCCCGGTCGGGAAGCCCGACCGCTTTGACCACCCGCAAAAACCGGGCCGGACGTTGCGCGGCGGTTGTCTGGGCAGGGTCCGCCAGGGTTTCGATATCCGGAACCGCAGTATCGACACCGTCGATGTCATATACACTGCGGATATTCAGCAAGCCCACGCCCTCTGTCACGAGTTCGGGGTCCAGTTCGCCGGTCAGCGCCTTGTCGACAATCACCGGCGGGTTGTTGCGCGGCTGGGCAGCAACGATATCGGTAAAAAGAATGCCTTCCTCCGCCGGAACCACGGGCAGCTGCGTATCGTCGGTCCGGTCGTAGATCCAGATGCCAAACAGCGGGTCCGCCTCCTGGGCCGCCGGATTCGCCAGCCTGTCGGCGGTACAGGGCACGATGACATCGTCTTCCACCAGCCGGCACTGGCTCCAGGTAACGAACATCCGGTCGGTGCCGTCCCACAGGGGAAATACCGAGCCGAATTTTCCGCCAGGGGATATTTCGCCATTGGTACGAACGTCATTGATCACCGCGGTAGACTGCGCCGGCCCGGCCAGTACACCGATGTTTGCGGCAACGGCTTGCGTGTTCTCCACGTAATTGGGCGTATCGATGAAGGTGATATCGCCGCCCAGATCGGAGGTAACGAATGGCCTCAGCTCGACGATGATCCGGCCGTCGGGCATTTCCCGGGCCTGGAGAAACTGGACAGTGGCGTTGCCGGTGCCGGTATCGTGGCTGTTCGCACCGTAAAGCAGTTCCAGTTCGGTTCCGTCCGGGTTCATGCGGTACAGATGGATCGCGTTGCGACTGCCCATATTGTCCCAGCGGCTGAACACCACCCGGCCATCGCTCAGCACGGAAGGATCCTGGTCGTGACTTTGATTGAATGTGACCTGCCTGATCCCGCTGCCATCGTCGTTCATGACATGCAGCTGGAATGCCGGTTCATTGCGGTTCTCGTCTTCCGCGGCAAACTGCGGTTTGCCCTCATCCAGCAAAATTGCCTTTGCCTGGCGCTGGCGGGTCGAAGAAAAAATGATGCGGCCGTCAGGAAGATAATGCGGACCCATGTCGTGGCCGGCCTCCGCGGTAATGTCCGATACGATAATACGGCGAAGCAGGTCTTGCTCGAGATTGTATTCCCAGATATTCCAGGTGGGCTGGTCTTCCTCGTTGGCATTTTCGATGAACTGTGCACGCATTGCGAATACCACGCGTGATCCATCGAAGGAGAATTCGACATCCTGAACGGCGCCAAGACCCTGCGTCACTTCTGCGGTGATATTCCGCTCGATCGCACTGGGAGATGCCCTGTCACGCACGAACAAATCCGCACCGATATTGAAAGTGATCAGTTCACGGGCGTCGGATGACTGCACCATCCCCTGGGCATCGACCGGAAGAGGTTGCTTGACGTACGCGATGGGGATATCGACCACGACCGGATCGGGATCCTGACCACTGCCCAGATCGATACCGCCATCGCCGCTGCACCCGGCGAGCAGCGACAAAGCCGCGACGGCGGAGAGCCGTCGCGCATGTGTGGAATTTCGTATCACTCGACTGACTCGTGCCCATACAGTCATAAAGAACACTCCTCGGATTCGATCCGGTGATTTACAGTCTCACCGCAAACCAACCCGAAAAGCACAGCAACGTAACGTAATACAACGTGATTTCATTGATCTGTTAACCACATCACAGAAGGGTTCAGCCGCAGAAGCGATAAACGCGTCGTGGCGTTCAAAGCGCCGGGCAAATGGATGGGCATATATGACGAATCGGGCGCGATTACGGGGCGAAGCCGTTGCTGCACATTGCTTTCGGTCGATGGGGATCATGACCGCCAGGCAGTTCTTCGGGCGGCTTTGGCCACAGCAAATAAATTCCGGCGGCAGCCGCCGGGTATCGATCATGCCGCTGGTGGGCCTTTGCCTGGTCCTGGCGGGTGTTTCCGCGGCGCATGCCGGCCCGCGCGAACAGGCCAAGCGCATTCATGACCGCCTGGCCGGCGTACCGCCGAGCAACCAGGTGCTGAACGACATGGAAACCGCTATCGCCGGAAACGATGCCCTGGGCGCGGCATTTACGGCGATGGAAAACAGTGCTTTTTATTCCGTGACACTGAAAAATTTCATCACACCCTGGACCAATGAGGACCGGACCGTGTTCGCGCCGCTGAACGATTACACCGCTACGGTGATCGGGATGATTCGCGACGATGTGCCTTTCAATACGCTGCTGTCGGCCGATCTTCTGTACATCGGCAGCCCGGGGCTGGGCTTGCCTGCGTACTCGATGACCAACAACGATCATTACGAGGCTATGGAGCAGCAGGGCGTCGATCTGAAAACCGGCCTGATTCCTACCACCCAGTCTGCCGTGACCGATCTGGGCAACGGAGCGGCGGGCATCGTGACCACGCGGGCAGCAGCCAAGGCATTCTTCACTGTCGGAACCAACCGGGCGATGTTTCGTTTCACCATGCTGAACCATCTGTGCAAGGACATTGAACAGGTGATGGATACGACGGGCACGCCGGACAGAGTCCGCCAGGATGTGGCACGCAGTCCCGGCGGCGACAGCCGGATATTCCTGAACAGCTGCGTCGGCTGCCATACCGGCATGGACCCGCTGACCCAGGCCTTCGCATACTACGACTATGACGAGACGGCAGACAGAATCATCTATACACCCGGCCAGGTGCGGCCGAAGTATCTGCAAAACAGCAGCAACTTCAAGTACGGATACGTCACGCCGGATGACGGCTGGATCAACTACTGGCGCGAAGGC
>JAJRXW010000105.1 GCA_024276095.1 Gammaproteobacteria bacterium | reverse complement strand
TCTCTTCATATAAACTATTATACCGTCCATAACCGCCCTGCCGGGCAAAAGCTGAACACGAGACCCTATGTCCTCCAACGAATCACTCACTTATAAACAGGCCGGTGTCGATATCGAAGCCGGAAACCAGCTCGTCGAGCAAATCAAACCGGCGGTTCGCCGCACGCAACGACCGGGCGTGCTGGGTGGCATCGGCGGTTTTGGCGGCCTGTTTGAACTCGATGTCCAGCAATACGATCGCCCGGTCCTGGTAGCGGGCGCCGACGGCGTGGGTACGAAACTGCAACTGGCCGTCGAACTCAACCGGCACGACACCATCGGCATCGACCTGGTCGCCATGTGCGCCAATGACGTCATCGTTCAGGGCGCGGAACCGCTGTTCTTCCTGGATTACTACGTCACCGAAAAACTCGATGTCGAGGTCGCCACTCATGTTATCAACGGGATTGCCGACGGCTGCGTGCAGGCGGGTATGAGCCTGCTGGGCGGCGAAACGGCCGAGCACCCCGGCACCTTCCCGGAGAACGAATACGACCTGGCAGGGTTTTGCGTCGGTGTAGTGGAGAAAGACCGCATTATCGACGGCACCGGCATCTCGCCGGGAGACCGGGTGCTGGGACTGGCGTCTTCGGGCCCGCATTCGAATGGCTACTCGATGATTCGACGCGTACTGGCCGCCAGCGGCGGTGCCGGAGCCACCTGGCAGGACGGCACCATCGGCGAGCATTTACTGACCCCGACGCGCATCTACGTCAAGCCGGTGCTAAATCTGGTCGATGCGCTCGCAGTCAAAGGCCTGTCCCACATTACCGGTGGTGGTGTGCTGGAAAATATCGCCCGGGCGCTGCCGCCACAAGTCGACATCAGGCTGGATCGCAACGGCTGGGTCACGCAACCGGTTTTCCAGTGGCTGCAGAAAAACGGCAACATCAGCGATGAAGAAATGCTCAATACATTCAATTGCGGCCTGGGCATGGCGGTGATTGTCAGTGCGACCGATGTGGAACAGGCATTGCAGTTGCTCAACGAGTCCGGGGAAACGGCATCCATGATCGGCGAGGTCACTGCCGGGACCGGCCGGGTTTCGATCCGCTCATGACCTCATCCATGCCGGGGCCCGCCGGCAGCGGCCCGCGAACCGTGGTGCTCATTTCCGGGTCCGGCACCAATCTCCAGGCCATCATCGATGAAGTCGGGCAGAACCGATTGCCTGTCGAACTGACAGCGGTAGTCAGCGACTGTGCGGATGCGTTCGGGCTGGAGCGGGCCAGCAAAGCAGGTATCGATACGGTTGTCGTCAACTTTGGCGATTACGGCAACCGGCAGGACTTCGATCGCGCCCTGGCGGACGTTCTGGAAGACCTGGAGCCGGAGATCGTCGTGCTGGCGGGATTCATGCGCATTCTTTCGAGCACGATCGTCACGCGTTACCAGGGCCAAATGCTCAACATCCACCCTTCGCTGCTGCCAAAATACAAAGGCCTGCATACCTATCGAAAAGTGCTGGCAGCAGGCGACCGGTTCCATGGCTCTACGGTCCACTACGTGATTCCGAAACTGGATGCCGGACCGTCGATCATTCAGTACCGGGTAGCGGTTCGCGACGACGATACCGAGGAAAGCCTGGCCACCCGCGTTCAGCAGGGAGAATACGTGATCTATCCGCGCGCGATCGAGTGGCTTGCATCAAAGCGCGTGGAATTGCGCGGTGAGCAGGTCTTTTTCGATGGCGAACCGCTGCGGGAACCGAAGCTAATCAACGAAGGCGGGGTCGGACCTCGATAACCCGCTGATTAATCGCGATATTGCATAGAGAATCACCCCCAAAACACCGCTTAAAAGGGTGTTTTGGGGGCCAAAATCGCAGCTTTAAGTAGCGTGGGGGATAGATTTCGTCAGTTGTTTTTAGAAGCCCCTTTTTACCCATAAAATGGAGCTTCTAAGGCCAAATTGCGTACCTGTGGAAGAAGTTAATCCTTGTTTATTAGCGTGTTACCGAGGTCCGACCCCACTGCCCTCGAGGGCGAGGAAAAATTGGACGAACAGGAAGGCCCGCTCGCCTTTGGCGACGAATACGAAGCCCTCGTCGACGTGGTCCAGAACCGGTGCGGAATGGGCGTGACAGTCGCTTTCGATGCGGGCGATTTCTTCCAGGGCGTGCTGCAAGGCCTCCCCGTGCCCGGGTACCAGAATCCGGTAGGCATCGCCCTCGCGCCAGACATGTACGTGCCGGCCGCGCAGCACATCGAGAATATCGGGCTGATCCATGGTCGCCAGTGAACAGCCCGTACGCTCCAGCAGCCATTCCAGCGAGGATGCCGTCGGATGCTGGTGATCGCCATGATCACAGATGCGGTCCACCAGCTGATTGTACAAACCGGCGCCGGGCTCCTCGCCCTGTTGCTGCATCCGATGCCGGAAATCCAGCAAAAACAGCTCGAGTTCATGCTGCAGCACCTGCAACTCGGTCAGCTGCCGCTCGATTTCCAGATACCGTCGCTCGGCGGTTTCCGCGACCGTCGCATCGTCAAGCCCGGTTCCACCCAGGCCATCCATGAACCGGCGAATATCGGCGAGCGAAAACCCCAGCCGCTGCGCCCGCTGGATAAAACGCAGATCCTGCTCGGCCTCCGGCGGGTACAGCCGGTAGCCTGCATCGGTGCGGCCACTGGGAACCAGCAACTCCTTGGTCTCGTAATATCTCAGCAACGATGTGGCCACACCGGCTTTTTTGGCCAATTGCCCAATGGTCAGCAGCTTCATGGTTTCAGTTTCCGACAGGTCCCGGTTGCTATTCTATACCCGTGCTTGACCTTCAACGCGGGTTGAAGGTCTATGTTGTGATCGTATTTCAAGCCACTACAGGGCTAATACGAGGACAGTGACGATAACAGCCAGCCCCCATCGCCGGGTATTGCAGTCACTGTCCCGCGTATTAGCCCTGTAATAACAACTACACCTGCCATCGGGGAGACTGCCGCGTGCTCGGTATCGATAAACGTCTGATCGTCGAATCGACCAGAAAATGGTTGTTCATCGGTATCGGCGCGGGTGTTGTCAGCCTCGCACTGAGCGTCGTGCTGTATTCCGTGCTCGGCTCGGTAATCGACGGCGCCATCGATGGCGAAAACCGGCTACTCGGCTGGCTGCCCTGGCTGATTGCCCTGCTGGCGGGCAAAGCCCTGCTCGGCTGGCTATTCCGACTGGCGCAGTTCAGGGCCTCGGCAGAAACGAAGATCTCGATACGGGACCTCGTCTACAAACAGGCGCTGAAACTGGGCCCCGCCCTGCTCGACAAACGCCGCACCGGGGAACTGGTCAACACCGCCGTAGACGGCATGAACTACCTGGAAATGTTCTATGGCGTCTACCTGATCCAGTTCGCCATCGGCATGGCCACTCCCATCCTGCTGTGCGTGTATGTCGCGCTGATCGACTGGGTGGTGGGCCTGGCGCTGATCGTTGCCATTCCCCTGACGCCGGTATTCCTGGGGCTCATGTCAAAAAACTTTCGCGGCGTCAGCGACCGGTTTGCCGAAGCGAACAACCGCCTGAGCGCACGATTCCTCGACTCCCTGCAGGGCATGACAACGCTGAAAATGTTCAACCAGGGGCGCAGCCGCGGCGAAGAGATGCACCGGGAGAACGAACACCAGCGCGTCGAAACCATGCGCCTGCTGGCCGTCAACCAGACCATGATCGCCTTCGTGGACTTCGGTTTTGCGCTGGGCACGACGCTGGTGCTGACCATTGTCGGTTTGTTGCGGCTCAACGCCGGCTATGTCACCCCCGGCGAAGTGGTCGCGCTGGTCCTCATCAGCGCGGAATTTTCAAAACCCCTGAGCCTGATCGGCGAGTTCTTTTTCGCCGGGGCCATCGGACGGGAAATCGCCAACAAGATCCTCGCCTTTCTGGACATCAAGCCCAGTGTCAGGGAATCCGGCAAGGCCATTGCACCGCGCGCACTGGAAAGCGCATCGGTCAGCCTCGAGCAGGTCTGCTACCAGTATCCGGACTCGGACAAACCGGCCGTCATCGATTTTTCGATGCGCATCGATCCCGGTGAAACGGTCGCATTGATCGGCCACAGCGGTTCGGGAAAAACCACCGTCACCAACCTGATCATGCGTATGCTGCAGGCAGACAGCGGCACCATCCGGCTGGGTAATCATGCCTTCGATGACGTGCCGGTCGACTGGGTACGCAGCCAGATCGCGCTGGTCCCGCAGGACCCCTACCTGTTCTATGGCACCATCGCCGAAAACCTGCGCGTTGCCAAAGCGGATGCAACAGAGCAGGAACTGATCGCCGCCACCCGCGCAGCCAACATTTACGATTTTATTGCCCAGTCGCCCAAGGGCTTCGATACGCTGGTCGGAGAACGCGGCCTGGCTCTGAGCGGAGGCCAGGTCCAGAGAGTGGCGATTGCGCGCGCCCTGCTCAAAAACGCACCCATCGTCATTCTCGACGAACCCACCTCCCAGATCGACATGGAAACCGAGGGCCTGGTACAGGAAGCGCTCGCCCAGTTGATGGAAAGAAAAACGGTGTTGATGATTGCGCACCGGCTCAGCACCGTGGAACGCGCCGACCGGATCATCGTCATGGCCGACGGCCGGCTGATAGAAAGCGGAAGTCCCGCCGAACTGCTGGCCGCCGGCGGTACCTATGCACGCATGGTCAACACACAGGGTCGTCGCGACCCCGCCGATTCGAGGCCGCGATCATGAAACAGGCATATACCCATTCTCAAACGCTCAAACGCCTGCTGGGCTTCATCGGGCCGCTGAAAGCGGTGATGGCCATCTCCGTGATCATGCGCATCGCCAGGCAACTCGCCGCCACGCTGCTGATCGCGCTCGCCGCCGCCGCGGTCGCACGCTACGTGGCCGATCCGGGTTCCGCAGCAATCTGGTCGATTACCGGCTGGCTGGTGCTCACCGCCGCGGTACTCGGCACGGTCCACTACATCGAACAGTTCACCGGGCACTATGTTGCGTTCCGCCTCCTGACCATGCTGCGCAACCAGTTTTACGACGGCATCGAACCGCAGGCCCCGGCCGGAACCGTCGACCTGCGCACCGGCGATGCCATATCGCGCGTCATCAACGACTGCGAGCGCATCGAACCGTTCTATGCGCACACCATCGCCCCGACCATCTCCGCAATCGCGGTCCCGGCCATATTGCTCAGCTGGCTGTGGACCATCGACCCCGTGCTGACCTGGACACTGCTCCCGTTTCTGGCCTGCATGGCACTGGTGCTGCCGGCCATTGTCGTCTGGCTGGGCAAGCGCGGCAGTGAGGAAACGCGAACCATCCAGGGAGAGGTCAACGCCTTTCTGACCGACAGCTTTCAGGGCATTCGCGACACCGTCACCTTCGGTTACGGCGAGCGCCGGCGCCAACAGGCCTGGGCAATGGGCGAACGGCTGCAGGAAGCGCAGGACCGGCTGACCGGTGCGGACAGCGTACAGCGCGGCCTGACCGAGCTGCTGATCGCCGGAGCAGCGCTGACCATGGCATGGGTCGGCATCGATCTGGTCAACCAGGGGGCGATCTCCGCGCTGGCCGACCTGCCGGTAATCCTGGCCGTCACGATTTCGAGTTTCGCCGCCGTTGTCGGCCTGACCAATGTCATCAACGACTACCGGACTTCCATCGTTTGCGCCAACCGCCTGTTCGAGCTGACCGACCAGCCTCCGGTCGTCGACGACCTCGTTACAACATCACCCGCCGAGGTATCCCCATCGGTCCGTTTCGAGCTGGTGAATTTTTCCTATGACAAGAAAACCCCGGTGCTCGACACACTGGATTTCGAGGTCGGAGCCGGACGGAAAATTGCGCTGGTCGGCGCCAGCGGCGCTGGCAAATCAACCATTCTCAGCCTGTTGCTGCGCTTTTGGGACGCCGACTCCGGCGCCATCCGGATCGGCGGCATCAACATCAGGGATTTCACGCTGCATGACCTGCGCAACATGATCGCGGTGGTCTCGCAACGCAACTACATCTTCAACACCACCATCCGCGAGAACATCCTGGTCGGCCGCCCGGATGCAACGCAGGCGGAAGTCGAAGCAGCGGCACGCCACGCACACCTGGCGCAGTGGATAGAAAGCCTGCCCGACGGCTACGAAACGGAAGTCGGCGAAATGGGCTCGAAAATATCAGGCGGACAACGGCAAAGACTGGCCATCGCCCGGGCCCTGCTCAAAGATGCCCCGATCCTGGTACTGGATGAGGCTACATCGAATCTCGATGTGGAAACGGAACAGGAAGTGAACGAAGCAATCAGGGCAATCAGCGAGGGACGAACCGTGCTGATCATTGCCCATCGTCTGTCGACGGTCATCGAGGCGGATGAAATCCTGGTTCTGGACCACGGTGCGATTGTCGAGCGCGGCACGCACGACGTATTGCTTCAGGCCGGCGGCACCTATGCACGATTGTTCGAACTCCAGCAGGACGAAGTCGATACGCTGATGCACTGATACACCGGGGCATCGCATCCGGATGAAAAAGGGACGTGGGGTTTCCGGCAAAATCGCCTATACTCGGAAACCGTCGCCATTTCATCCAGGAGATCAAGATGAATCGAATCGTGTCACTGCTCGCTGTCGTGTGTATCAGCCTGCTCACAAATATCGGCCCGGTATATGCGGAATCAGCGCAACAAACCGTGCTGATCACGGGTGCAAACCGGGGCATCGGTTTCGAATTCGTCAAGCAATACACGGACAAGGGCTACCGGGTGATAGCCACCTGCCGCAACCCCAACACCGCCGCTGAACTCAACGCGTTCGCCGAATCGCACCCCGGTGTCATCGTCGAGCGCCTCGACCTGGTCGATCTCGAGGGCATCGATGCGCTGGCGGAAAAATATGCCGGCCAGCCGATCGACG
>JAJRXW010000104.1 GCA_024276095.1 Gammaproteobacteria bacterium | reverse complement strand
TGATCGCCGAGTGGCTGGACATCGGCGGCCAGTACTACAACAACCCCTTCGACGCACCGCTGAACTAGGCCATCCATGCGCATCCTCCCCGCAATCATCGTACTTTTCTGCTTTTGCTCCCCGGCTTATGCAAAAAAAGACTACTACCAGGTTGTGGTTGCAGACCCCTACATTGAATTGCATACCGGTCCCGGCAAGGGCTACCCGATTTTTCACGTCATCGATCAGGGCGAGAAGATCGATGTCATCAAGCGGCGTACCAGCTGGTTCAAGGTGCGTTCGAACCGGGATGTCGAAGGCTGGGTCAGTTTTTCCCAGCTGGCCAGGACACTGGAGATATCGGGCGAGTCCACTCGAATCAAGGATCCCGACTGGGATGATTTTCTTGAGCGGCGCTGGGAAATGGGCGTGCTGGTCGGTGACTTCGCCGGCGCGAACGTGATCTCGACCTACGGTGCCTACAAGTTTACCGCCAACCTGTCCGCCGAGCTCTCGTTTTCGCAGATTACCGGAAATATCTCCGATGGCTGGATGATCAATGCAAATATTGTTCACTTTCCTTTTCCGGAATGGCGAATCACGCCCTTTCTAACGCTGGGAACCGGTGTTATTCGTATAGAGCCCAAGGCCACGCTGGTTCAGGTCCAGGACCGGACCGACCAGATCGGGCATGTGGGGGCCGGCGTGCGTACCTATCTGAGCCGGCGTTTTGTTTTCAGGGCGGAGTATAAAAGCTACGTCGTTTTTACCAGCCGCGACAACAACGAGGAAGTCGACGAATGGAAACTGGGATTCGCATTTTTCTTCTAAGGACAGTATTTGTCGCACTCGCGGCCACGGCATCCGTCGGATGCAGCAGCAGGCTCGTGGATACCGATGCCGATCAGCGGGAGCCGGTGATCGATCCGGCGGTTGAGCGGCGCGAGGTCAAGGCCGCGGAGATCGATTCGGAAGATTTCGAGCTCAGTATTTTTACCGGGCTGATGAGCGTCGAGGATTTCGGCTCGAATGCCGTATACGGAGCGCGCATCGCCTACCACGTGACCGAGGGAATTTTCGCGGAAGCGACCTATGGCCAGACGGATACCGATGAAACCAGCTTCGAAAAGCTCAGTGGCGGCGCGCCGCTGCTGGCCGACGATGACCGGCAGTTTCAGTATTACGACATCTCGCTGGGCTACAACCTGCTGCCGGGCGAGGTGTTTGTCGGCAGCAACTGGGCGGCCAGCAGTGCTTTGTATTTTATCGCCGGCGTGGGGAATACCCGGTTTGCGGGAGACAACTATTTCACCGTCAATTTCGGTGCCGGCTATCGCGTACTGACCAATGACTGGCTGGCCCTGCATCTCGATGTGCGCGACCGGGTATTCAGTACCGATTTGCTTGGTGAGAAGAAAACCGTGCACAACATCGAATTCAACCTGGGCGTGTCAATCTTTTTCTGAGGAACGGCTTATGAAACCAATACGAAGTATCAGAAGTCTGGCCATCGGCATCGTTGCCGGTGTACTGCTGGCCGGCGTTGCCGCCGCACCTGCTTCTGGTGCCAGTGCCAAAGGCGTGGCGCCGGATTTTTCGCTGCTGGATCGTAACGGGCAGAAAGTCACGCTCAGCGAACTTCGCGGCCAGGTCGTCCTGATCAACTTCTGGGCCACCTGGTGTGCTCCCTGCCGCCGGGAAATGCCGCTGCTGGAGCAGATTTACCAGCGCTATGAGCCGCTGGGCGTTACGCTGCTGGGCGTAAATGTCGAAGAAGGGCCGCGCGAAGCCGAGGTGTTTCTGAAAGAAACCCCGGTGACCTTTCCGGTGCTGTTCGATACCGAAAACGTGGTCAGCAAGCTGTATTCAGTCGAGGCCATGCCAACCACAGTGCTGGTGGACCGGCAGGGCAATATTCGCTTTGTGCACTACGGCTACCAGGCAGGCTATGAGAACGAATACCAGGACCAGATCAGGACCCTGGTCAGGGAGCGGCTGTGAGCAGCGCATACCGGCGCCTTTTCCTGTTACTGGCGGTGCTGTCGATGAGCGCCTGCAGTATGGAGCCATGGGTCAAGCCCTATGAGCGCGATCGCCTTGCCGATCCGATCATGGCGTTCGACCGGGACCCGGTATCCAGTGCCTATATCGACCATGTTCGCGAAGCGCGCGAGGGCGCACGCGGTGCAACCGGCAGCGGCGGAGGTGGTTGTGGTTGTAACTAGCCCGCGCGCGGCAATAACACAGCGCAGTATGAGTATCGGGCGCGGTTCGGGCAGGCTGGCCGTGCTTGCCGGCCTGTGGCTGGTATCGCTGGTATCGATTGCCGCCGTGCTGCCCGAAGACCGGGCGGATGGTTTGTACCATTACTATAACGGCGGAGGCATTCAGATCGACGGGCCGTCGCTGCTGGTGCGGAAAAAGGTCGCCAATAACGTTTCAGTGTCGGCGAACTATTACGTCGATAACATCAGCAGTGCATCGATCGATGTGGTCACGACCGCCAGCAAGTACGAAGAAAAGCGAACCCAGATGAGTCTGGGCATCGATTACCTGCACGACGACACGATCATGAGTGCCAGTTTTACCACCAGTGACGAAAACGACTACGCTGCCGATACCATGAACTTCAGTATCAGCCAGGAAGTTTTTTCCGGACTGACGACCATCACCATGGGCTACGGTCGCGGTTCCGATGTGGTGACCCGCAGGGGCGATAACGTATTTTCCGAAGATGTCGACCGGCGCGCCTATCGCCTGGGACTGTCCCAGGTCATCACGCGCAACCTGTTGGTGGGGTTCTTCTACGAGACCATTACCGATGAAGGATTTCTCAATAATCCCTACCGCACGGTGCGGTATATAGACAGCAATCCCGGCAACCTGCTGGGCTACGCCTACGAGCCGGAAGTCTACCCGGGCACGCGAACCAGTAACGCAGGGTCCGTTCGCGCCCGTTACCACCTGCCGTACCGGGCGGCCGTCTACGGCAGTTACCGGTATTACACGGACACCTGGGATATCAGCGCGCATACCGCGGAAGTAGGTTATACGCACACGCTTGGCGACCCGTGGGTATTCGATTTCAGTTTGCGGTACTACACCCAGACCAAGGCCGAGTTTTACAGCGATCTTTTTCCCTTTCAGCAGGCACAGAATTTTCTTGCGCGCGATAAGGAGATGAGTACGTTCTCCAACAACGCGGTGCGTCTTGGCGTGAGTTACGATCTCATCAGGGACGGCTGGAGTTTCATCGACCGCGGTTCGATAAACCTGATCTACGAGCGAATCATGTTCAACTACGATGATTTCCGGGATCTCAGGGGCACCGCCCCGGTAGGCGAAGAACCGCTGTACGGGTTCGATGCGGACGTGATTCAGCTGTTTTTCTCGATCTGGTTCTAGATCGGTTCTGCCGGCAGTCATCTGGCTTCGTGGCGAGGCTCAGGGCCGGGATAAGGCGCAGCCGGGGGTGCGGTCTGTTGTTCGCAGACCCGCCGTGAACCCATCCATGGGGGCTTGCGTCCCGCGTCCATGCGGGACACAGTCTGCGAACAACAGACCGCACCCCCGGCTGCGCCTTATCCCGGCCCTGAGCCTCGCCACGAAGCCAGATAACGTTCGGTCAGCCTGTTGAACGCAAAAAGCCCCTAACGGGGCTTTTTTGCAGTCAGCTCGGCGAAGAAACGCCCGCGCCTAGCTCGCGAGGAGACTTTCATTGTCGCGGACGTATCTTCAACCGAACGATTACTCTAGGCGATCGACAGAGCAAATTCCTTGATGAGTGTCTCAAAGCAGGGCTTTGCATGGCCTTGCATGTCGTCACAACCCCCCGGTGATAGACTGCAGGTTCGTAAACGGCATTGGCCGGCCGGGGGGGGAATCGATGAGGGCAATGAAGCTTGTTTTGCTGTCCGGGGTTTTGGCCTGCACGGGCTGGCTGGCGACGGCGCAGGGTGAAACGACCGACCGGGATGAGGGCCGCATCGCGGCACTGGAGCAGGAAGTAGCCCAGCTGAAACGGGCGGCCAGATTCGACCAGGCAAAGCTGCGCAAGGAGGTGGACGATCTTCGTATCGAGATGCGCAGCCGCGGGCACGTAAAGTATTCAAAAATCACTTACCGGAGCACCGACGGCCTGTCCATTCCGGCCTATCTTTTCGAACCGCTGCAGGCCGGGTCTTATCCGGCCATTATCTATGTCCACGGCGGTCAGCACGGCACGTTTTCTTCCCGCCGCTTACCCAGGATCATGGACTGGGTTCAGACCGGCTATGTCATCCTCGCGCCGGACTACCGAAGCAGCAGCGGATACTCCGAGGAGTTCTATAACAAGGCGGATTACGGAGGCAAGGAAATCGACGACATGGTCGCCGCCGTCGATTATCTCGAGACGCTGCCGACTGTGGTCCGGGGGCGGATCGGGATCACCGGGGGCAGTCACGGCGGTTACAATTCCCTGATGGCGGTGATCCGCTATCCGGAGCGATTCCGGGTTGCAGTAGATCTGTTCGGGCCGACGGATCTGCTCTATCGTTTGAGATCGAGTCCCGAGCAAAATACCAATACCGATGCCGGCGATGTGGCGTATTTTGCAAAAATGGTCGGCAAGACCATCGACGAGGCGCCGCATTTATACGAGCAGCGCTCTCCCCGCTACCTGGCCGACCGGATCAAGGTGCCGTTGCTGATTTTGCATGGAGACCAGGATCAGGTCGTGAATGTCCGGGAAAGCCTGTGGCTTGTCGAGGCCCTGGAAAAGGCCGGTAACACGCAATTCGAATATGAAATTATAGAGGGTGCAAACCATGGCTGGCCCGTAACGGTATGGGAAGCCGGGCACCGGCGGGCCAAGGAATTTCTGGATCGGTATTTGCAACAGTAAAAGCAGCAGATCAGCATCCGGAGAGCGGAATTGAGCCCCGATCGTGCCACCAGTCCCCCGAGGCCAGGGGCCGGGTACTCTTTCCGGCGGATGGCTCCCTAGCGGTCCGCTTTATTCCGCCTCCAAGAGTCCCCGCCCCCTGTCCTCTGACATCGAGGGGGGGTGGCTTGCCTTTTTGGACGGCGTGGC
>JAJRXW010000103.1 GCA_024276095.1 Gammaproteobacteria bacterium | reverse complement strand
CCGAAGTTGCGAATGGAAACGCCTCCGGCAAGGGCTCGTGCCGTGAATTCGCCGGCGTCGGCGACCCCGGCGAGCAGAAAATTGGCTTCGCTGTGCCACACCTGTGCCACATCCGGCAATGACAATAACCCGGCGGCCAGCTTGTCGCGCTCCTTTTTCAGTATATCGATGCGCTGTGCGAGTACCGTCCGATAGTCGCCTCTCAGGCAGGCCAGGGCGGCATTCTCGCAGGGCGTCGGGAAGCAGAATGGCGGCAGGATACGGTTGATGATTTCGATGAGCGGCGCTGGCCCCAGTAAGGATCCGCAGCGAATACCGGCCAGGCCGAAGGCCTTGGAAAGAGTCCGCAATACCACGACATTGCCGTGCCGGCCGAGCAATTCAAGGGTCGGGTCTGCCTCCGCAAATTCCGTATAGGCACCATCGACGACAACAATACCGCTGTTGCCGATCCGCTCGCACAGATCGTGTAATTCAGCAGTTGGAACCCGATGACCCGTGGGATTGTTTGGTGAACAGATGAACAGCAGTTTGCTGCGATCGTTCCAGGCCGCAGCGATGCCGTGATGGTCGATGGAGTAGTCCTTTGCTGCTCGCAGCGGCACCTCGGCTACAGCCGCACCCTGGATGCGGGCATAGACCCCGTACATGCTGAAAGTCGGCGGACAAACAATAATTTCATCGTGCCCGGGGCGGCAAAAACACCGCAGCAGCAGGTCAACGGCCTCGCTGGATCCACGTGTCACCAGCAACTGTTCGTCGCGGACACCGTAGTGGTTTGCCAGAACGGCAGTGAGCTCGGTGGGGCGCGGCTCCGGGTAACGGTTCAGTCCCGGGGAAGATTCGTTGCCCGGCGGCTGCCAGGGCGTTTCATTGGCGCTGAGTCGCACGGAACCGGTATTCCATCTGGCCGGCTTATAGGGTGCAAGCCTGCGTATTTCCGGGCGCACAAGATCGAGGATATCAGTCATCAGGAGCGGCGTTCCCTTTGCTGTTGACACGCACCCGGGCAGCCTGCGCGTGGGCGTCCAGCCCTTCGAGTCCGGCAAGGGTTTCGATAACAGGCGCCAGTGCCTGCAGGCCCTGCCGGCTGGCCTCCTGTACTGTGATCCGGACCTGAAAATCGGCAACAGACAGGCCGCTGCAGGTACGTGCATATCCGTATGTGGGCAGGACATGGTTGGTTCCACTGCAGTAGTCGCCCAGCGCTTCGGGTGTCCACGGTCCCAGGAATACCGATCCGGCACAGTGAATTTTTTCCAGCCAGGAGCGCGGATTGCGGCACTGCAGAACCAGGTGTTCGGGAGCATAGCTGTTGGCAATCGCGATTGCCTGGTCCAGGTCCGCTGCCAGAATGCTCGATCCATTGCCCAGCGAGGCGCGAATAATGTCCTGCCGCGAAAGGCTCGACAGCGCTTTACCAATGGATTCGTTGACCCGGGCGGCAATACTTTTATCGGTGCAGACCAGTACCACCTGCGAGTCGGGGCCATGTTCGGCCTGGGACAGCAGGTCCATGGCAACAAAATCCGGGTTGGCGGAATGGTCTGCTATGACCATGATTTCCGATGGTCCGGCCGGCATGTCCTGGGCAGCACCGGCCGGATCCCGGGACACCGCCTGCTTGGCTGCCGTTACCCAGGCGTTACCCGGCCCATAGATTTTATCCACCTTCGGAACGGAAGCTGTGCCGTAAGCCATTGCCGCAATCGCCTGTGCACCCCCAAGCTTGAAAATATTCTGAATGCCGCAGGCACGCGCCGCGAACACCACGGACGGATCGGCCAGTCCGTCTTCTCGCGGCGGTGTGCATAGAATCCGCCGGGGACAACCGGCCAGCGCGGCCGGGACAGCCAGCATTATGGCCGTTGAGGGTAGCGGTGCACTGCCGGCCGGAACGTACAGGCCGACGGACTGAACGGGCCGCGTGATCCGCTCGCAAACGATACCGGGCGCAGTTTCAATGCGAAGATCGGTGTTTTGCTGCGCCCCGTGGAACTGCCCGACGTGATCGATCGCAAGTTCCAGCGCTCTGGCGACACCGGGAGCGATTAATTCTTCGGCATTGGCAATCTCGGCGTCACCGACGCGCAGGCTGTCCAGTTCAACGCCGTCGAGTTCCCGGGTGATCTCGATCAGCGCTGCGTCGCCGCCGGTCCTTACCCGTGCGATCAGGTCAGCCGCCTGCTGTCGAATCTCTGCCCGATCGCGTACCGCCGGGCGCATCAACAGCGTGGCTTGCGCCGCCGCATCAAGGCCGTTCCATTCTGCCAGCTTGAGACCGGCGCTCACGGCAGCATTTTTTCAACCGGCATGACCAGTATGGAACTGGCTCCGGCACTTTTGAGATTTTCCAGCGTTTCCCAGAAAACATTTTCCCGGCAGACGACGTGAACGGCGACCCTGTTATCGAGACTGTCCAGGGGAAGAACCGTGGGCGCTTCCGATCCGGGCAGGAGGTTTCTTATTTCGGCCAGTGCGTACTTCGGTGCATGCATCATAATGTACTTGCTTTCCCTGACCTGCATGACCCCGTCTATTCGTTGCAGCAGCCGCGCCATCCAGTCGGCTTTTTCGGCCGGGACCTCAAGCGGTGTCCTGAGCAGTGTCGCACGGCTTTCCAGCACCACCTCGCCTTCGCGCAGACTGTTCGCCAACAGCGTCGTTCCGGTGGATACCAGGTCGCAAATAGCGTCTGCGCGGCCCATTCCCGGAGCGATCTCCACCGCACCCGAAAATTCGATTACCTCCGCGTCGATTGAATGCCTGCGCAGGTAGTCACCGACTATGTACGGATACGTGGTTGCAACCCGAAGGCCGTTGAGCGCCTGGACGGAGTTGATCTCGCCGCCGGCGGGATAGGCGAAACACAGCCGGCACTGCCCGTAGTCAAGTTGACGCACGATTTCGAACGGCTCTTCCATTCCGGATTCGTTGTCTGGTTCATCGAGGAAGCGCAAACGTTTTTCTTCCACGACGTTCAGGCCGGCGATTCCAAGGTCACACACGTCGTCCCGTACCAGTGCCGGGATGTCGTCGTCCCTCACCAGCAGTATGTCGATCGGCATGTTTTCACCAAATGCGATCAACTGATCCCTGCTGCGGGTGTATTTCAGCCCGCAGCGCTGCAGCAGATCCAGGGAAAGATCGGTCAGTCGGCCGGATTTCTGAATGGCGATCTTGATACGGTGCTGTTTGTCTATCATGAGGTGTTATTTCTCTGCCTGTCGCAACGCATTGGCGTAGCCGTTGGAGCCCGAAGTCAGGCAGCGGGCAACTCTGCCGATGGTTGTCATGCTGACCCCGGTCCGGTCATGGATCTGGCGGTAGGTGAGGTCCTGCACCAGGAGTCGTACCACTGCCCAGCGGTCTTTCATGGCCTCCAGTTCGGCAGGGGTACACAGATCCTGAAAAAAGGCCCGGCAGTCCGAAACGGTCTCGAGCGATGCAATAGTGCTGTACAGATCGTTTTCTGCGGTGGTTTCCTGACGCGAGCTGAGAATTCGATAATCCTTCATGCTGTTCACCTGTAATAATGTGCTGTTATGCTAATACACTAGTACAAGATCTGCAAACCCATTGTT
>JAJRXW010000102.1 GCA_024276095.1 Gammaproteobacteria bacterium | reverse complement strand
TCGCTGTTGTCACCCAGCTTTGACGGCACGGTGTTCGCGATTCGTACCCGATCCAATCAAAACACCGGATGGCCGGATTTCGTGCTGGAACTGGCCGACTTTGCGGCACAATTCAGCGGCATCCCGGTATTGAACCAGACATCCGGCGCTACCGCGGAACATATCGCCCTTGCCTACGGGCAACGCCTCGATCACTTCAGATCGGTACGCCGACAGCTCGACCCGGATAACCGGATGCTCAACCCGTTTTTTGCCGAGAGTGTGGGCTAAACCCGTCCGCGGCAACCAGCGACTCGTACAGCCGCCGATGGCCCTCTATCGATTGCTCCAGCGTAAAGTGCGTCGCCAGTCGCTGCCGCGCCTTTTTCCCCATTGCCGCGTTTTCCGCCCGGTTTCCCGACAGCCGCAGTATTGCCTTTGCCAGCGCCGGCGCGTCGTTCGGCGGCACCACCAGGCCACACTCTCCGTCGACGACCAGCTCCGGGCTGCCGCCGGTATGAGTCACGATCGGCGTAACGCCCAAGGCCATGGACTCGACTACCGTTTTCGGCAAACCCTCGCGTTTGGTCGCCGGGAGCACGGTTGCATCACAGCCTGCCACCAGTTCCAGCACGTTGTTCCGGTAGTCGATCAGGTGAAAATTAGCCGCAATCGGGCTCGTTGCCACCAGGTCGCGGACCGCCTGGCTGGTCATGCCGTTGCCCACAAGAATAATGTGAACGGGCGAATCCGCCGGCAGGTGCCGCGTTGACTCGATCAACACCGGCACCCCCTTGCGCGGCCGATTATTGGCAACACAGGCAATGCTGAACGCATCGTCAGGAATCCCCAGCGCACCAGGATCTTCTTTTTTTATGCCGTCGTACCAGGCGATGTCGTGTCCCTTGTAGATGGTGACCAGCTTTTGCGCCGGTATCCCCTGGGCAAGCAAATCAGTGCGCACGGCTTCGGAAACGCAGCTGATGCAGTCGACACGCGGATTCAGGTGGGTCAGGTAGCAGCTCGGGTCATAGCGCTTGATATTGCCGGTCTGTCCCCTGTAGGTCACAATTTTTACCGGCAAACCGGTTGCCGCGATGATGCCATTGATAATCGCCTTGTTGTTGAACATGTGCACGATCTGATACCCGCCGTCACGAAGAACGCGCCTGATTTCACGTATAGACCTGATGTTGAACTTGCCACCCGTTTCAAAATGAATGACTTCGCAACCGGCCGCTCGCATCTGTTCCGCACAGACCGAGTCTTCCTGGGTCATGACCGTCATCGCGATGCCAACCCCCGGCATACCGGCAATCCAGGCCGCCTCCGGACGGACGTTGTTCAGCGATCCACGATGGGAGCTGATACACAGGACCCGCACGGGATCCGTCGCTTCGGACTGCACGAAAGCCGTGGACCGGTCACCGGATTCGCTGCTCATTCCTGCCTATACCGCCGCTGGCGTTTTCAGCCAGAAAAAATCCGCCACGCGTTCCAGCGCCGGCAACACGCCGGGATCGACCGGTTTCAGGCCCGACTGACTGACAGCATGGGGAAGAAACCCGTGGCCGGTCAACAAAGCGACCAGGTCGGCCGGGTCGAGACCGCCCTGGCGCATATACCCGGGCGAAAACTCGCACAGCAGGGCCGGGCACCGCTCCAGCACCCGCGTGGCTCCACGCAGGGCCAGTAACTCATAGCCCTCGATGTCAATCTTGATAAACCGGGGCGTTCGGGAGCCCAGCTCCATTTCATCCCAGAAACGATCCACGGATGTCGTTTTCACCTCGACCGCATCTCCGTCCTGAAGCTGCAGCAATGAATGCCGCCCGAGGTTGCTGTTGCCGTATCGATGCAGCAGCTGTACGCCCTCTTCTTCCGCCAGCGCTTTTTGCACCGCGGTTACCCGGCCGGCTTGGTTAATCCGCAGGTTGTGCTGCAGCAGTTCGAAATTCAGCGGGTCCGGCTCAAAAGCGAAAATATCGACGCCCGCCGGGATACGCCGTTCAAGCAGCAACGAATACCAGCCAATATTCGCACCGATATCCAGCACCACATCACCCGGCTCGAACTTCAGGTAGTCGACCAGGAACGCGCTCAATACCGGTTCGTGCACCTGGTACTTGTACAGATGCCGACCGACAACATCTTCGGTTTTCACCTTGAAGCGAAGATTCTGCCCGGGAGAACGCGCCAGCAAGAACGGGCGGCGCAGCACCCAGCGCTGCACCAGGTACCAGAGCGACCTGGTTTTCGAGCTGTGGCGCTGCGGTGAAACCTCCGGGCTCACTGTTTCGCCTCAGGTGACCGATGGCCGGGCCGTTCCCGGGCAACCCGGGAATCCGCATAGGGCTTGATGTACTTGAAAAACACACCGTTGGCATCCGAAACGGCAATGACCAGCCCCCGCCAGCCATCCAGAACACCGGCGCGCAACAGGTAGGTACGCAAAAACGCCCAGATACTGCGCAAAAAAATCAACGGCGCTGCAAGCGCCCGCTTTTCTTGCTGCCGGCGTATTTCGGAATAACGATTGACCTTGACAAGAAAATCACCGATCTCACGAACCGCATCGTGACTCAGCTCGCCGCGAAGTTTTTGCTCCCGACCTACTTCCGGCACCAGAATATTTTCATGAACCATGGCCGGGCTGTACCCCGTCGTATTGCGGTGATAAAGGCGCGGCAGCCAGTCGTTTCCCCAACCGGCGTAACGCACGCACTTTCCCATGAAATAGTTGCGCCGGTGAACACTATAGACGACCCGGGGGTCTTGCAAATCGAGCGAGAGAATATTCGCCATCAGCTCGGCACTGACCGCCTCATCGGCGTCAATGGACAGGACCCAGTCGTTGCGGGCCAGTGTCGCGGCGTGATTCTTGGTGGGCCCGAAGCCCTGGAATTCTCCCCTGTGAATCGCCACATTGGCGAACGAGCCGGCAATTTCCAGGGTCCGGTCCTCTGAACCATTGTCAAAGACCACCACCTCCGGCAGTTCCTGCAGGCTGGCAAGCGTCACGCCCAGCGTTTGCGCGGCGTTCCTGACGATAATCACCGCAGAGACCGGTGACGCCTGCGCAGCTTCGCCGGTCATCGCAAGGTCGCTTCGCGCAATCGAAAGTTCACCTCACCGAGGATCTTTATTTTTCCGCTCAATTGCAATGGCAGGCGCGTATCCGGCTGTAGGAACAGTTCGATATCTCCCTGCAGCCCGAGCAGCTGAAACTTCTCGTCATCTTCGGCATTCAGCCCCTCACCGCGGATCAGGATCCGCAAGGGCTCCACCCGGCCCTTTCTGCGCACCGTGCCGGACGGGCTGTGCTCGGTGTAGCTGGTTTTGATCTTGCGCGGCGAGGCCACTTCCATCACCACACGAAACAGCTGGCGCTTGATGGGCGTGAGCACCTCGTAGCGGTCGCCGGGAACGGCAAGCGGGGCCGCGGCAATGATGTAGATCAAAGCACCGGCTTCGACCACCACCTGACCGGTGGCATCGGGCGGATAGTCCCGAACGCTGTCGGAGCGGTCGGTCCATTGCTCATGCGGCAGCTTGCGCTGGTTTTTTTCCGGCCGCCAGGTGCGCCTGAATCGCCCGATATCAGTGAACCGCGTGATGCGATAACGATCCGCTTCGGACTGAATAAACTGTACGGCTGCCCCGGAACGGCCGTTCATCAACAGAATATTGTGGCCGTCCCTGCCGAGCGCACGGGTATCGATGACCATCATCAGCGGGTCGTCATCCAGATCAACTGCCTTACCCGTCCCGGGCGCCATCAGCGACCCGGCGTATTGACCGGCATCCCCCTGCTCTACTTTCAGACTCGCTTCAGCCGAGAGGAAGAATTTCGATGCGTGGAAACGGACCTCGGTCCAGCCTACTCTCGCCGGGTCCAGCGCTGCTGCTGCATCGCCGGCCTGCGCCACCAGGCCCGCCATCGATATCAGCGCAATCCGGCCGGCGCCGCGACCGGCACGGCGCAGCCGGGCCGCCAACGGCTTGAAACCCACGGAATATCTGCTCATACGGGCAGCATACCGTCCGGTCGATGAACCGGCGATGAATGGCCGGGCCGCCAGCCCTGTCCGAGGCGTTCACAGGCCTCCGCTGTCGCCTCGTCGGGCCATGCCACCGTGTCGAGTATCCTGTGGCGCAGCGGGCCGGCAAGGATGCGCGGCAAGCGGTTCTCCGGGTTCATTGTCGTGACTCTCCCAGCACCGTAACCGTGATCCGCCGGTAGTGGCCGGCCGTTCTGTGCTCCCACAAATACAGGCCCTGCCAGGTACCGAGCAGCAATCGCCCGTCACTGAGGGGAATACTGAGTGCCGGTTGCGTCAATACGCTGCGGATATGCGCAGCCATATCGTCCGGCCCTTCCGCGCTGTGCCGGTAGGACGGATCGCCGTCGGGCGCGATACCGGCCATGAACGATTCCAGGTCCTCACGCACATCCGGGTCGGCATTT
>JAJRXW010000101.1 GCA_024276095.1 Gammaproteobacteria bacterium | reverse complement strand
GCTGCCATTCGCGGCGGCTGAATCCCTGACGAACAGGCCAATTTTCCTGAACCTGATTCCGAACAGCTTTTATCCAACCTATATGGAGGGACGTTGGGGAATGCGCCGGGCACAGGTTGCATTTTCCCATCCAATCCTGTTCGGTGTATTTGCGTCCAGTGCGTTAGGATTGTTCTGGTATATTTTGCGTCCTGCTTTCATGCGTGTAACTGGCGTATTGGCCTCTGTGTCGGCAACCTTATTTTCGCTATCGACTGGCGCGTATCTCAGCATAGTAGCGCAATCTATTTTTATTTTCTGGGAGCAGCTCACCCACAGGATAAATTGGCGTTGGCGCCTTTTTATCTTACTCTCAATTGCATTCTATATTCTGATTGACGTGATGTCTACCAGGACGCCGTTTCATGTTCTGGTCTCCTATGCGTCCTTTAATTCTGGATCTGCGTATTCGCGTATTCTGATCTGGGAGTGGGGTATTGATAATGTCGCCAACCGACCATGGTTTGGCTTGGGGATGGATGTCGTGAACTGGGACCGCCCTTATTGGAAAAGCGCCAGCGCCGATAATTTCTGGTTGTTGACGGCGATGCAATTCGGGCTGCCTGCCGTGATTTCATTTATGGCTGCGATCGTCATGATCATTTGGAACACCTCCAGAACTTCCCTGACCGACAAGATGGCGAAACGATGCCAAGCTGGGTATTTGACAGCTCTGGGTGGCATTTTCCTCGCCGGAGGAACCGTCCATTACTGGAACCAGATGCTGGCCTTCGCCATGTTCTTCTTCGGCTCGGGCGTTTGGCTGTTCACGACCAGCACCGAGCCTGTAGCTGATACTCAGACGCAATCAGAGACGGAGACGGCCGGGTCAAATATCCCCGTCTATTCCCGCTTCCCTCCGCACTGAACCACGCCGGTTTGGTTGCAGGCGGATCGGAGTTGCTGCTGGGGTGTGGTGGAGTTCCCCGGCATGGCTATCCTTTGGCCTGTCGTCTTGCCCGGATACTGATTTGGCGCATGAAGAGATGGTTGAAGCGATATCCGGTAAGCGCATTCAGGAACCGGGTTCGCGGCGCAAAAGGCACGACGGGGCGGACCTCCTCCACGCGGAATCCGGCCTCCTCGAAGAGCGATGCGTAAAGCTCGGGTGTGAACCAGCGAAGATGCGTCCGGTCCATTACCCCGCTGTCGGTCAGTGTCCAATGCCCGAAAACCAGTTCCTTTATGACGCTGTAGTGGCTGATATTCGGGGACGAAGCAAAGACCAGCCCCCCGGGTTTGACGAGAGGGGCGAGCCGCTTCATGACCCCCCAGGGATCGACAAGATGTTCCAGAATCTCGCTCAGGATCAGGGCATCAAAATGCTGCTCGGGAAACGGTAGTTCAAGGGTTTCTATATTTCCGACCAAGACTTCGGTCAGCCTGCCGCGTGCCTCTTCGGCCGCTGTGGGAGAAAGCTCCACTCCGATATACCGGCCGCATTTTCCACGCTCCAGCGCCAGTGCTCCGGTGTGGCCATAAGCACATCCAATTTCGAGAATCGTAGCTTGGTTGTTGTCCGGCAATGCGTCCACATAATCGGCTCTGCACCCACCGAAATATCGGGCCGGTTTTTTTTCGTAGTCACTCGCGTCTGCTGTTGTCATCGCTGCTTCCCTTCATATCCCAGACGATGTGCGATGGTCCGGGCCGAAGGCGCCCTTATCAGCCAACGCCAGTCCGTGTGCAAGATCCGCCGGATGCGCGAAAGCTGTCCACGCCGCCGTCTTTTTTCAATGAATTCCTGTTCTTGCCGAAGTTCCACTCCAGTGGTGCTGATTGCGGCTATCAGTGTCTGAACTGGCAATTCGTCAACAAGCTTCTTCTGCAGATAACGATAGGCCTCTGTAAAACCTCCTTCCAGTGTCTGAACGGGCCGGCTGTTATGTATGACAGGCGCATGCACGATATATGCCCCATGACCCGCCTTGAGCGCCATGTGGACGATATCTGTTCCGTAGAGATGAAAGCTTGGAAGTGCCGGGTCAAACCGCAGATTGCTCGACCTTCTTAGTATGATGAGAAGCTCATCGATACATGTTGCTTGGGCTGGTAAACCGGTGGCGCCCCCAAGTTCCCGCCCGAGTCCCGTCGACCAGACCTGGCCGCGCAGGGTATTTTCAGGCGTCAGTCCGATCAGCCCGGCAACAGCCCAGTCAGCATCGAGATTATTCAGTTCCAGAACACAACGCGCCAGCACCTCGTCCCACCCGGCAGGCAGATAGACATCCTGATGCGCGAAAACCACGATTTCAGCACATGTATTGTCAATACCACGATTGTAGGCGATCGATGCTGAGGGTTGATTGAGTTGGATTTCCAAGCGCTCGGGGCGCGCTACGAGCGCCGGTGAGGCGGCCAGGTTTTCTGCGAGTATCCTTGGCTGGTTCACGGCGGCAACGCAGCACCAATCAATGGATTTGGCAGACGTCATTTAAATTTTTCCAAGGTTTGCAGATGCTGGCCCGGTTGCTTTTGAATAATTAAGCTCCCGGCGGGTGTATCGCTCTTCAGGGCCGGAGGTGGTTACTGGAAACAGTATGGCCTGATCCGTATCGGAGCACAACCGTGACAAGTGCCGAACGGTTTGCTAAGTGCACTTGGAAATCACACCACTTTTCCCAAAAAGATGAGAAACAGGACTTGCATGCAAATCAGATGATTAAAGTTGTGTTGATCGGGCACGACACCCGGAATCCCAATCTCGGTGTTGGTGCCTTGACGGTGTCAGAAGTTGAAATAATTCGCCGTGCCGCCCGCCAGCTTGAGACACGAATTAACATAATTCACCTTATAGGAAGAAGCGGTCGACAAAGTTGCATCGACGGTGACGATGTGACCGAACGATTTGTGCGCCCCCTGCGCCGGCCGCTGGATTTCTTCAGAGCTGTCCGCGACAGCGACGTGGTGATCGACATTTCCGGCGGCGACAGTTTTGCGGACATCTACGGAAGCCGCCGGATATTTCAGATACTGCTGGAGAAATATCTGGTCCACCTGGCACGGCGGCCGCTGATCATGGCGCCCCAGACCGTTGGCCCCTTCTCGCGCCCGCTGTGGCGCGCCCTGGCGGCCGGGTCGATCCGGCGCAGCGCAATCGTTGCAACCCGGGATGACAAATCCACGGCGTTTCTGAGAGAGATGGGCATTGTCCGGGATGTCATCCAGGCCTCGGATGTGGCGCTGCGCCTGCCCTACGATCCGCCGCCCGAGCGCGCCGGCGGCCCGCCCCGGATCGGGCTGAACGTGTCGGGGCTGCTGATGGGCGGCGGCTATACCGGCAAGAACATGTTCGGGCTGAAATCGGACTACCCCGCCCTTGTCCGCGCGATCATCGAGGGGTTTCTGAACCATGAGGACGGGTGCGAGCTGCACCTGGTCGGCCATGTGATCCCGCAGCAGCGCGGTGGCGTCGAGGATGATTATCAAGCCTGCCTCGATCTGGCCGCGGAATATCCCGCCGCCGTCGTTGCACCCGCGTTCGCGACCCCCTCCGAGGCCAAGAGCTATATTGCCGGGCTGGATTTCTTCATGGGTGCGCGGATGCATGCCTGCATTGCCGCCTTCTCATCCGGTGTTCCGGTGGTGCCGATGGCCTATAGCCGCAAGTTCGAGGGGTTGTTCGGGGCGCTCGATTATGATCTGACGGTTGATTGTACAACCGACGATGCGGAAGATATCCTCGAACGGATTTTTAGTGCCTACGAAAACCGCTCGAAAATCGCGGTTCGGATGGCGACCGCGATGCAAGCGGGGTTAGGCAGGCTGAATTTGTATGAGAGTGAGCTTGAAAAGTTTCTTCGCCAGTAGAATTTCCTGCAAAATGGGTTTGGGCCATTGAACGGTTTGCATTCTGCACGAAACCGGCCGGACCCTGATCTTCGCCTTTTTTTCGGATATTGAGAGATGCAATCCCCGTCGATAAATGTTGCAAATCTTCTGACCGAGGCATGCCGTAAATTCAACGACCGGGTTGCGGTCGTTGACCGGACACGGTCGCTCAACTTCAGAACCCTGTCGGAACAGGCCGCGGCGATCGCGCAACAGCTCGGGGATCTGGGATGTGTGCGGGGGGACCGGATCGCTCTCATCGTCGACAAGCAGGTCGAAGTCGTGGCGACGCTGTTTGGCTGTTTTCTGGCAGAGGCGGTTCTGGTGCCGGTAAACCCGCAACTCAAGCTGCGCCAGATCGGCCATATCCTTTCCGACAGCGGCGCCAGAATAATTATCGGGACGCAAAAGCGCGCAGCAATTCTGCGGGAAATCGAAACAGATCAGGCCTTACCGGTCATTGTCACGCCGGATTGCGAGCTGAGCCCGGCGACGGAAGGCTCGCGGTTGCCGGAATGGCGTGCGCCAGCATCCGGGTTCGAGGACACACCGCTTGCCACGCTGTTTTATACGTCCGGCTCGACCGGCCTGCCCAAGGCTGTCGCCTGCACGCATGACAATATCCTGTCCGGGGCGCAGAGCGTCAGCACCTATCTGGACAACAGGGCTTCCGATGTCATCCTGGCAATTCTTCCGCTCAGTTTCGATGCCGGCTTCAGCCAGTTGACGACGGGAATGCGGGCCGGCGCGTGTGTTGTGCTACAGGATTACCTCCTGCCGGCGGACCTGTCCCGCGCATGCCGGCAGCACGGGGTAACCGGAATCACCGGGGTACCGGCGATCTGGGCCGCCGCTCTGCGAGCCAGGTGGACAGACGAAGCCAGGCAGAACCTGCGTTACTTTGCCAATACTGGCGGTCATCTCCCGCAGGCGCTCATCAAGCAGTTGACCGAACTGTTCCCTGGCGCGAGCCCCTATCCGATGTATGGTCTCACCGAAGCGTTTCGGTCTTCCTACCTGTCTCCGGATATGGTCTGGCAGAAGCCGGGTTCGATCGGCAAGGCCATTCCCGGCGCGATATTGTGTGTCGTTGACGAAAATGGCGACGAGTGCCCCCCTGATCGGCCAGGAGAACTCATCCATGCCGGGCCGACCGTTGCCGCAGGGTACTGGAATAACCCGGGCGAGACCAGGAAGCGGTTCCGCCCGGCTCCTCCGGCTTTGCTGCAGCGCGGATATCAGGAAACGGTCGTGTTTTCCGGAGACCTGGTTCGGCGCGATGCGGACGGATACCTGTTTTACGAAGCCCGGATGGACAGCCAGATCAAGATACTGGGCAATCGCATTTCCTTTGCCGAGATTGAAGATATCGCCTTGGCACATCCGGAGGTTCGGTCCTGTGCGGCCGGAGGCAGGAAAACCGGCGCCGCCACCGATCCAGAACTGATCCTGTTTCTGGAAACGGACGGGCCCGACACGGTTGCCGAGCAGGTCGCGGAACAATTGCGCGCCGAGCTTCCCGGCTATGCGGTGCCATCCCGAATTTTTGCACGCAGACGCCTCATTTTGAACGACAACAACAAATACGATATGAAAAGAATGATTGCGGAACACTGCAACGACCCCTCCCGAGGTGCATCGAGTGGAACAGATTGAAATCCGTCACCGGATTGGCAGCCTGACGTGGCAGCAGATTCGGGACATCAGTAATTGTGAACCGGCTTTTTTCTATGAACGGGAAAAGATCGTCGAACGTATCGATGCGTTGCGACGATCCATGCCGGGTGACCTCAAACTGGCCTACTCGCTTAAAGCCAATCCGTTCTCTGCGCTGGTCAGCCTTGTCATCGATCAGCTAGAGGGGGCGGACGTCACCTCCTACAGTGAGATGATAGAGGCGCTGAATGCCGGGCTGCCACCTGCCAAGATAATGTTTGCCGGGCCGGCCAAGAAACCAATGGAACTGCACGCTGCCGTGGCTCTGGGGGTCGGACTATGCGTCGAATCAATCCGGGAGCTCGCACTTCTGGCCGAGATCGGGCGGGAAAAGGGAACGCCGGCCCGTGTTCTGCTGCGGCTGAACCCGGAGATTTCCCTAACGGGTGCGTCGATGCGCATGGGCGGGGCGCCGACGCAGTTCGGTCTCAACATGGAGGATATTCCCGAGGTCTGGAAACGTCTAGCCGATCCGTATCTGGAATTTTGCGGCATTCACATCTACTGGGGATCACAGTGCCTTTCCGAGGTCGCCATCCAGGAAGCTCAGGAAGCGTCGGTCGATCTGATCGAAAGCCTGGCAGCGCATTTTCCGAACCCTCCGGAAATTCTCAACCTCGGCGGCGGGTTCGGAATCCCCTATTTCGCCAAGGATACGGCTCTGGATCTGGGTCTGGTCGGTCGCAACTTCGCACCGCTCCACGACCGCCTGGAACGCCGCTTCCCCCAAGCCGGGATTTTCCTCGAACTCGGCCGTTATCTGGTGGGCGAGGCAGGCACCTATATTTGCAATGTGATCGACACGAAGACGTCTCACGGTGTTGATTTCATCGTCACGGATGGTGGCATGCACCATTTTCTGGCGGCATCCGGCAATTTGGGCCAGAAGATCCGCCGCAACTACCCGCTGCAATTGTTCCCGTCTTCCGACCGGTCTGACACCGGGGCGGAGCGGACATATGAGGTGGTGGGTGCGCTGTGTACGCCGATCGATCTTCTGGGGCACCGTCTGAGCGGACCCATCATCGAGGTCGGGGACATGATCGGGATCGGTTGTGCCGGGGCGTATGGTAAATCGGCAAGTCCGCTCGGTTTTCTCTCGCATCCACATCCGCGTGAATTCATCATCTAGCAGCCAGCCAACATTTACCCGCCGACAGAAGTAATCGGATCACAGGAATTTACACCATGACAACACTCCAGCAGACACTCTCACGAGATGAGGTCGTACAACGGATCAGGGCCATCGTGATCGAAGCACTGCATGCCCAGAAGATGACCAATCAGATCACGGAGCAGACCTTACTGGGCAATATCGGCCTGGATTCGCTCAATGTCGTCGATATCCTGCTGGGTATAGAGACAGAGTTCGACATGACATTCGATGATGAGGATCTGGACCTGTCAACGCTTGAAACGCTCGGAAGCCTTGTCGCCTTCGTCCTGGATGCCCAAAATGCATCGCTCTGATCCGTGAAAACGGTCGTGACCCTCGCGACAACGACAGGCTGCCACAATAGCTTGGCAAAGTCCCCGGAGGTATCCGGCGCCCCGCTCGTTTCGATCATCATGATCAGTTACAACACGTCGCAAATGACGATTGAGGCGATCCGGTCGGTTTACGAAACCGCCGGAGACTTGGATTTCGAGCTTTTCGTTTATGACAACAACAGTTCGGACGGTTCCGCCGAAGCGATCGCAGCGGCATTCCCGGAAAACGCGTATCCCAACCTGATGCTGACGCCGCTTGCAGAAAACCTCGGTTTTGCAAAGGCTAACAACTTGGCGGCCCAGCGTGCAAAAGGGCAGTACATCCTGCTTCTGAACCCCGACACCTTGGTGTTGCCCGGTGCAATCCAGACCCTTCTGGATTTCGCCCGACACCGGCCCGAGGCCCGCATCTGGGGAACCCGAAACCTTCTTGGAGACGGCACGCTGGATCTTGGGTCCTGCTGGGGGCGGATGACGCTTTGGTCGGTATTCTGCTTCACTAGCGGGCTGGAAGTAGTCTTTCCGAACTCTCCTGTTTTCAAACCCGAGGGTTATGGCGGGTGGGACCGGACCACCGAGCGCGAGGTCGATATCGTCACGGGATGCTTCTTTCTTACCGATACCACATTGTGGCGGGAGCTCGACGGTTTCGACGAACGGTTCTTCATGTATGCCGAAGAAGCCGATTTCTGCCTGCGCGCACGGACCTTGGGAGCAGCACCGCGGTTCACGCCAGAGACGGAAATCATCCACTATGGCGGAGCCTCCGAGACATTGCGCGCGCAGCAAATCGCAAAGATATTC
>JAJRXW010000100.1 GCA_024276095.1 Gammaproteobacteria bacterium | reverse complement strand
TGGCGATCCGTCCGTTGAGAATACCAACCGACAGATTGTGACAACCGTCGGTGGACTGAAACGCGTCAGGACAAGCCATGCGATGAAACTGCGGGCTGGCAATTTTCTTACCGGCACAGGCTTCAAGCAACTGCAGACCATGTATACAAAAAGATGCCACGAGCTGCGATTGCTCCGGGAGCGCGTAGTTGTCAGCAACACATTCTCCAGGCGCTATTACCGCGGACTTCCCGTCGCCTTCTTTTTGTGCGATTTCTTCTATTTTGGACTCCTCGAAGATCTGCTGGGCATATGGGATATCCCTCTCTTCGAGGACCTGCCGTTCAACCCGGAACTGGCGGGCATACCGCAGCATCCGGGCGCCCCGCTGCCACGCATAGACGTCGACCAGCGTCTGGCAATGCAGTTCATTAACAGCAACTACCGCGAATCACTGCACATACGCCATATTTACGACATCAGCGACGGCCTGCGAAAAAAGTCGGACATATTCTTTGCGAATAATTTCGTCGTGGCGCCACCGGATACGATCGGACTGGGGCTGGCAACAAGATTCTCGGCAGGCAGGCAGGCAAAAACCTCGGCCGTTTCCACCTACCTTTCGTTCGGTGAATGGGAGCGGTTATACGGCAGGTATTGCGACCCTGACTACACCCCCCGCGAGAAGCTGCCCGCGTTGATCCGGACCTGGCTGTTGCGCGCGATATTCGTTCCGATCAAAGCTGCCGGAAATATGTACTATCTGCTGAGAGACCGATATCGGGGCCGAAAAAGCGCAATCAGGCCGCAGGCCCAATGATCGGGTAAAACCACCTCCTTGTCATAATCCATGACGGCAACCAATGTGCGCCGTGTCACAGTTTTGGTCTGAAACGGTGGTACATTGGGGAACCGATAATAATAACAACAAGAAGAGCACTGCTTTGATAAGCCGCCTGATACCACTGCAATGTGATCAGCTTCAGCCCGGGATGTTCGTTGCCGAGCTGGACAGGTCGTGGCTGCACACGCCTTTTACCGGCTCAGGATTCCTGATCACACAGGATATGCAGATCGATGAGCTCACGCGGCTGTGTCATTACGTATACGTCGATCCCGCCAAAAGCCGGGACATGAGCGCCACCGATCTGGGGCAGGCGGCCAACGATCCGGAGGTTTCCGCCGCCGGACTTTCCGCCAATCCCGATCTCGTCCGGGCCCGGGCGGTACTGGACGCCGCCGCACTGGCTGTCGCTGCCAACATGCAATCGGCGCGTCGCAATAAAAGTATCGGCTGGCTGTCACTCGACCGGTCGGCCAAACTGATTCTCGAATCGGTTCTTAGCTGCCCGGATGCACTGCTGTGGGTAGTGCGCACGGAGTTTGACCCGGGCTATATCTACCGCCGGTCGGTAGGATCGGCGATTCACGCTGCGCTGCTTGGGAAACAGATCGGCCTGGACAAGGAGCGGATTCGTCAAATGGTCCTGGGCGGTCTGCTGCTGGATATCGGGAAAATCTCGGTACCCATTGCGATTCTTGCCAAACCCGGAGCACTCAACGCAGCAGAAAAATATTTCACCGAACGCCACGTCGGACACGGCTATGCAATCGTTCGCATGGCGGAGCACAGCTCGCAACGAATCGTGGAAATGGTGCTCGGCCACCATGAACGTCTTGACGGCAGCGGATACCCGCGCAGACTCGCTGGAACGGAGATCCCCCTGTTTGCACGGATGGCCGGTATCATCGATACCTTTGACGCGCTGACGCTGAACCGGCGCTATGCGCCGGCGATGTCGTGCCACGCCGCCCTGCAGCTGATCAACTCAACCCGGGACCACAAGTTTGACGCGGCGATCACGCGGGAATTCATCCATGCCACCGGTATCTATCCCACGGGCAGTCCCGTTGAGCTTTCAGACGGCCGCAGCGGCATCGTCTGCGCCCAGAATCCCGATGCACCACGGTTTCCGCGTGTCGTTATTACCGCCGGGGGCCGTCTGCAGCCACTGCCAACCGGCTGTGTCCTGGATTCCAGCCGGACGATACGCATTTCGCGTGCCCTGCCGCCCGCAAGCCTGCGTTTCGACCGGGACAGGCTGAACGCCCTGCTGAACGCCGAAGTCAGAGCGTTTCGCTAGCCTCCTGATCTTCCATCAGCTGCTTCAGATTCCTTAACCCCAGTTCGTAATCCGGCCCGATCAGCTGGTCGAATATCAAACCAATGTACCGGCTGACGACCTGGTCACCAAACTCCGTATCCAGGCTCCAGGTGACCCGGCTGGTTTCGCCGCCTGACTCGATATCGAACCTGGCAATCGCCGTCCCATCCGGACCGAAATCGAGCAGGGTATCGATACGCCGGTAGGGAATACTGCGAATAATCTCCTGGGATCCGGTCCCTACATCGGGCGCTTTGCTTGCCCAGGACATCCTGGCCCCGACACCGCTTTCCGGGCCTTCGTACCGGTACTCGGCATCGGGATCCCGGGCGAACCACGGCGACCAGCGATTGAACTCCTGAAAACTGTTGAGCACCAGAAACAGCGCTTCCGGCGTCGCCTGAATCTCGATCGACCGCTCGACATGGACCCGGTCCGGCAGCATCAATCCACCGGCATACAACAGCCCGAGAACCAGCAACAATCCGCCCAGTATCAGTTTGAATGCTTTCATGTTCCCCCCTCGCAAGATGGCCTCGATGCAGCCCGTGCCGCCCTCAATGTATGCCTTTTACCCCATCTTCGCAGTTGCCTCAAATCCGGCGCCTCACCCGGGACGCCGCCCGGCAGGGAAAAACCGGACCGGGAGACTCCGCTGCCAACTTTTCCCAACCGTGATGCAGCTCATGGTTCGACGAAACCAATGCGCCTAAGCTGACAGAGATAGGATTCCGGTCGTACGACCTGTGGGCCAGCCAATGAACACGGTAACAGTCATCGTCACAACGATCTCCACCGGCGCAGTCGCTTTTGTGGCGGGCTGGATGGTGAGCAAGGCGCATTTTCGCGCCGAACCACCGGGCCCCGTGGTAACCCGTGAAAAGCATCGAAAATTGCTCCGGGTGCTCAGAAACCGGTACAAGAACCGGCTGGCCGAGAAAGAGGCGCTGATATGCCGGCACGAAGCGGCTCGTGACCGCACTCGCGAGAAAATAACGAACGTGGAGCAGGCGCTTGCGGCCAAGGACGAATTTGCGACGGCGATTGAAACCGAACTCGCCGCGCAGCAGGAAACACTCCATCAGCTGAAACAGACCGTCGCACAGCGAAACCGTGAGCTCGAGAGCATCGCTGCAAACCGCGATTCGCTGGATTCACAACTTGACACGCAGATGTCCAGGGTTGCTGCCATCGAGAACGAACTGGCGCTTTCGCAGATTGAAAGAGAGGAGCTCAAGGCACGTAACCAGCGCCTCGAAGCGGAACGCAAGGAAATGGTCGATACGATGAACCACCAGTGCGATACCGCTGAAAGACAGTTCAACTATTCGGCCATCGAGGATCAGCGGGCTGAACTGGGGGAGCTGCGCGAGACGCTCGCCAACCGCGAGCACAGGATCCGGGAACTGGAACTGCAGCTGGAAGAAAAGAAAACCCGTATCGCCGCACAGGAAGCCCGGATGCACGAATGGAAACACAGGATTGCACCGCTCGCCCAGCAGCTGCGCAAGCACCAGAACATGCTGCGCCAGGCAGCCCGGAAATCGCAGGCCAAAAGCCAGGCAGAAGATCCGGTGGTCACGCCCGGTTTAGTGCCACCCCCCGCTGACCTGAAACAGATGCGCGGCACCTGACTCGCGCCGGCAAGGGGCGCCGACCCGGATTCTCGGGAAGCTTGCCACTGCATGAGCATGGGCGGGGATCAGCTGTGGAATGATCGTGCCAATGGCCAGGCATTACATGGGGGCTCGTCTGACACAGCTATTCCTGTGCCGGTTTGAACTCCTCCTCTAGTGACTTCTGAATCTCCGGCGGGACCGTCGCATAACGCTCGATCGACATCGTAAACTCACCCTCACCACCGGTCAGCGATTTGAGTGTCGTCTGATAATCGCCCAGTTCGCTCACCGGAACCTCCGCGGTAATCTTGACCTTGTTCGAAGTCAGCGTATCGCTGCCGTTGATACGGCCCCGCACACCGGACAAATGGCCCGTAATATCGCCGACATAGTCGCCCGGCGTCGTGATCTCGACTGCAGCAATCGGCTCCAGGAGAACGGGTTTTGCCTTGGACACCGCATCGAGGAAGGCCTTTTTACCGGCGGCAACGAATGCGACCTCCTTGGAGTCAACCGGATGATGTTTTCCGTCATGAACGATTACCCGGACATCCTGCATCGGGTACCCGGCAATCGCACCGTCGCCCAGCACCTGGCGGATGCCTTTTTCAACAGCCGGGATAAACTGGCCGGGAATCGATGCACCCACGATCTTGTTGACGAACTCGAAACCGGAATCTCTCGGCAAAGGCTCGACTCGCAAGTACACCTCACCGAACTGACCCGCGCCGCCGGTCTGTTTCTTGTGACGATGATGGCCTTCCGCCTTGCGCATGACCGTCTCCCGGTAAGCCACTTTTGGCACCCGCGTCTCTATCTCCAGCTTGAATTCATCCCGCATCCGCTCCAGAACGCTGCGCAGATGCAGCTCGCCCATGCCGCGCAGTACAGTCTCGTTTGCCTGGGCATTAAATTCCAGATGAAGACTGGGGTCCTCTGCCACCAGCTTGTGCAGCGCGTCAGACAACTTTTTCTCATCGCCGCGACGCGCCAGCTCGATCGCGACTCCATACATCGGTGGCGACAACGGCACCGAACGCAAACGAAACTGGTCTTCATCGTGACTGGAATGAAGCACTGCGTCGAAATGCAGGTCCTCGACTTTCGATATCGCACAAATATCGCCCGGAACACCCGCCGAAACCTCCACGGTGTTTCCGCCCTGAAGGCGGTACAGGTGAGCGACCTTGAAACTCTTGCGGCGTTCACCGAGAAATACCTGGTCACCCGGCTTGACCTGGCCCTGATGGATGCGGAACACCCCCATCCGGCCAACGTAGGGATCGACATTGATCTTGAAAATATGCGCTATGAAATGTGCATCCGGATCCGGGCTGATCTTTACCAGCTGCACTTCATCGCCTTCACCCTTGAAAAATTCGGGAGGATTACCCTCGGACGGACTTGGCATCAGCCTGGCAAAAATATCCAGCAGCTGATTGACCCCGGAACCTGTCTCGGCGGAAACAAAACAGACCGGTACGAGATGGCCGCGACGCAGGGCTCTTTCGAAAGGATCATGAAGCTGCTCGAGACTCAGGTCTTCTCCCTGCTCCAGATAGACCTCCATCAGTTCATCGTCCAGTTCTACAACCTGATCGACGATCGCCGTGTGCGCATCCTCGATGGAGGCAAAATCGGGTTACTGGTCTGATGGATTGAAAAAACAGTCGGCAACGGTCTGCCCCTGTTCCGAGGGCAGGTTGACAGGCAGGCACTCGTTGCCGAAGGTGGACCGGATCCGGCGCAACAGGGCATGCAGATCGACACCTTTCTTGTCGATCTTGTTGATGATGATCATCCGGCACAGCCGTCGCTGGGCCGCGAATTCCATCATCTGGTGGGTCACCAGTTCCACGCCCGCTTCTGCATCGATCACTACTGCGGCCGTCTCAACACCTGAAAGGACGCTCATGGACCGGCCGGAAAAATCGGGGTAACCGGGAGTATCTATGATGTTCATGAAACTCCCGTTGCTTTCGAGGTGACACACGGCCGTGTCGAGCGAATGCTTCAGCTGCTTTTCCTGGGACAGGAAATCCGCGACTGTATTGCCCTTTTCGACACTGCCGGCCTCCTGAATCATGCCGGTCCTGGCGAGCAGCGTCTCCATCAGGGTAGTCTTGCCGGCACCGGCATGACCTACCAGGGCAATATTCCGAACCTGATCGCTGTTGTGGAGTTTGTTAGAGCTTCCCACGACTACCCCCCTTTCTTATCGTTAGATGAAAAACCGGGAGCGTCTCGCGGGACGAGACCTCCGCGTGATGCATATAATATAGCAGAGGAACGCGCCCACCGGCGCATGGCTGCGGTAAATACTGATGGGTCGCCGGCGGTCGCAATCCTGAACAGAAAAACTGCGCAACCATGCCCCGGACCGGGTTCCGGCGACGGACCGGATTGCCGACCCCCGTGGTCGGAGCGGATTGATGGCCGAATAATTTCCCGGATCGAGAATATTTCAGGATATACTAGGCTATCCAACCGCTTCGATTGAATCTCCGGCATCTTGCGACCAGATCCTTTCCCAGGCGGTTCAAAATCCTCAGGAGGTATCATGGGCAGGAAACTCTACGTTGGCAATTTGCCTTATTCAGCAACCGAACAGGATCTATCGGACAAGTTTGCAGCATCCGGCACAGTGGAATCTGCCAAGCTGATTACCGATCGTGACACCGGTCAAAGTAAAGGTTTCGGCTTTGTCGAAATGTCGAGTGACGCAGAAGCACAGGCTGCAATCGACAGCCTCAACGGCACGGACTACGATGGCCGGCCGATGAAGGTCAACGAAGCCAAGCCGCAGCAGAAACGGTCCGGCGGCGGTCGTGGCGGCTACGGCGGCGGCGGCGGAAATCGCTGGTAGTTCGGCCACTCCGCAAAAAAGTTTACTGACATCATTTTCGGGATGGCCCTGATGTCGCGACTGAAAGAGTCGTGACATCAGGGTCATCCCGGACTGCTATTCCGCCGGATAACTCACCGTGCGAGGCGCGTTTTTCGCGTCTACCGTGCTGAGCGTAACCGGGCGCCGCCAGACCCGGTGCGTATACTCGAGCACCTTTTCGCATCGGCCCAGATCGAGGCCCCGTCCGTCCGACTGGTGCTCATGCACCAGATGCAGCGTCCCGTCTACGCCGACTTCGGCGGCCGAGACCCGCGGGGCGCCAAAATTGTATTTCCGGTTCAGTATCGACTCTTTCAGAGCATCCAGATCGGTTTCAAGCACCGAGATCGAGCCATCCTTTTTCTGCTGATACTGGAACAGCTTCAGCTCCTCTACGAGTTCCGGGGTCAGGTAGTTTCGAATGAATCCGAAATCGTCCTCTTCCTTGCGAATCTGGAATGCCCGCTCCAGGCCTTCTGTCTCGATGATTTTCTCCCACATGGAAAATCCGAGATGATAGGGATTCAGCGACAGGGAAACCTGGTTACCGGATGCGTGCGGGCGAACCACATCCGAATGTGTCTTGATGGCATCGAGATATTCGCTCTGGGGAATAAAGTCCGCCTCGCGAAGCAGTCGGGCATGCCAGTAGGACGCCCATCCCTCGTTCATGGTCTGGCAGGCAAAGACCGGATAAAAATAGAATGACTCCTCCCGAACCGCGAGAAAAATATCCCGCTCCCAGTCTTCCAGTGCCGGTGCATAGTGAGCGATAAACCAGAGCAGATCCCTTTCCTGGTGGGGCGGGATATCTGCGCGTACATTTTCGGCATCCTTGACAACCGGTTGTTCTTCTCCCGGAAGTTCGCGAAAACGATCCTTAAACTCTCCCGGCGCGGCGACCGACGGCGGCAGCCGGTACTCCGGGTAGGGATCGCGCCTCAGGCCCTTGAATGCATCGATATGGGCTTCCAGTGCGAGTGCAGCATCGAGCACCTGCTCGACTTTTTCCTGTCCATGCTGATCGATCGCAGCAGCAATACGCTTGGCATGGCCCGCAGCCTGCTCCACGATTTTATAGCCCACTTCTTCCTGGCTGCGCCGGAACAGCTCGTTGTTCTTCGAGAAGTCGGCATGGCCAAGCACATGAGCGATCACCAGCGTATTTTCCGGAATACTGTTGCTCTGCGCCATGTAAGCACGCCCCGGATTGCCGGGATACACGACCTCGAAAAGTCGCGAGTGACCCATCTGGTGCTGAATGAGCTGATGGATGTAGCGAACCCCGAACGACCAGTGCGGCATGCGGACGGGCAGGCCATAGATGGCCACTTCCATCATGAAACTTGCGGGTACCTGCTCGAAATGAACCGGGAAGTAGTCGAGACCCTGGTCAATCGCGAGGGCCTCCATTTTTCGACCGTAGCTTTCCAGCGACCTAGCCATGCCCTGCCGCTCCCCCGGTTCCTGCGAGCGAGCCCCGGCACCGCAGCGCCGGAAACTCTGAACTGCTGCCCGCGATTCTCATGCAACCTTCTCGCCGGCGTGCTGCTGGAAAAATCCGCGAATCGCGGTCCAGACCGACTCATTGCTGGTCAACGCGTAGCTGCCTACGGGAGCCCCGTGTTCGGCTGCCGAATCGAATATGGCCGCCGTCTCGGTATCCAGCGCGCGCTCCTCCGATGCCGGGGTCTCTACATAACCAATATAGCTGGCTACTATCGAGATGCGGTCAAGTGCCTGTTCTGCAGGATCATGATCGTCTCTGAAGTTCTCGCCATCCGATGCGTAGAACATGTAGATATTGAATCTTGCCGGGTCATAGCGTTCATCGATGATTGTATTGATTGCACCAAATGCCGTGGAAGCCACGGTACCGCCAGAGCCGCGTACCTTGAAAAACTCTTCCTCTTCAAATTCCCAGGCCTTGACGGTATGCGCAATAAATACCGGTTCGATATGCGAATACTGGCGACGCAGTCCCTGGATAGCCCAGAAGAAAAACGTCTTGGCCAGTTTTCTGTCTCTGTCCCGCATGCTTGACGAAACGTCCATGGCGAGAAATACAACGGCCTGGGTAGCGGGCTGCTGTCTCATCACCAGCTGCCGGTAGCGAAGATCCTCATTACAGAAGGCAGGACCATCCGGATCCACCGCCCTGCGTTTGATGGCCTCTTTGATCGAACGGCGCCGATCCAGGCGGGAGCGGGCGCCGCGGCGATTCCACCCTTCGCGTTTGTAGTCGTCTTCCCTGGTCGCACCGGTTTTTACCTCGAGATTGGGCAGCATCAGCTCTTCCCACAACCAGTCGATGATGTCGTCGATTTTCAGCTCCAGAACGAACTCGATGCCGCCCTGGTCGTTACCGCCCTCACCGCGGCCTTTGCCCTCCCTGTCCTGCCCGGGACCGGCCAGCTGGTCACCGGGCTGTGCATCGCCCTGTCCCGTACCTTCCTGTTCGTCAGGAGTACTCAGGCAGAAACGAAAGTGTTCCAGGAATTTGACCGGTACTTTTACGGAGCGGTTGTCACTGCCGCCCATAAGGTCGCTTTCAGCAATGACATCGGGAAGCTTTTCCAGCACGGCCTTGCGGATTTTCTCATTGTGTCGCAGCCAGTCCCGCGCGCCCCTGGAGAACAGCTCATACCACTGACGCCCTCCTTCCTCGCATCCGGAGAATGTTGAAGGTGTCTCCGGCACAGTCGTTACTCCTGGGATAACAGCGTGGTGACGTAGTTCAAAGCCTCCCTGGCGCTATGGTCATCATAGCCATACTCCTGCACCAGGCGCTCCTGCACGGCTGAAATCTTCTGCTCGGCCTCATCGTCAGGCCGGGCGGCGGAGGTCACCAGGCGCAGCACATCGCGGCGCTCCTCAAACAGATACTGCTCGATCGCCTCATGTAATCTCGAATGGCTGTCCAGCGTGAACTTTTCGCCGGTCTTGTAGGCGACCATCGCCTTGCGAACCACTTCCTGGCGAAACGAACCCTTGCCCGAATCCGAAATACTGATCCTCTCCTCAACCTGGCGAAGGAATCTCTCGTCGGCAGGCCGATCCTCGCCCGTAATGGGGTCGGTCACCTGGCGCTTGTCCAGAGATGCCTCGACTTCGTCCAGGTATTTGTCGAGAAGCTGCTGGGCTTCATCCTCAAAGGATGCGAATAATGCCCGATGGACATCCTCCTTGACCCACCGGTTATAGAAATCCTTCCTGCTGATAACCAGGAAGTCCACCCACAGTTTCTTCTGCGCCGGCTCCATCCTCGCATCCGACTCGATACTGTCCTTGAGCGCCAGCAGCATTTCCATACTGGTCAGGCTCCTGGCATCGCTGCGGATGATGGCGTTCGAGATCGAATTGATAACGAAACGGGGGCTGACCCCGTGCATGCCTTCCTCGGGCGACTCTGCTTTCACACGGTCAACATCGGACAGTGAAAATCCTTCGGCATCTTCCCCGGCATACATGCGCAGTTTCTTCGATCGATCCATGCCTTCTTTCTCGGGATCGGTAAGCCGGGTCAGGATCGAAAATACCGCTGCCAGGTTCAGCACATGGGGATCGAAATGAACTTCCCGGAAAGCTTTTGCATTTGCTACCAGTTTGCCGTAAATACGGGCCTCTTCCTTGTAGGAGAGTGTGTACGGCACCTTCACAATCACCATCCTGTCCAGCAGGGCCTCGTTCTCTTTCTCCTGGACGAACTTGTTGAACTCGGCCATGTTCGTATGGGCCAGAATCGTTTCATCGAGATGGATCAGCGGAAAACGCGAAACCTTTACGTTCTTTTCCTGTGTCAGCGTCAGCAGCAGATAGAGAAATTCGCGCTTGACCTTGAGAATCTCGATCATCTCCAGCACGCCGCGGCTGGCCGCATACACGGCACCCGACCACGACCAGGCACGCGGATCGCCCTCATCGCCCACTTCGGCGACTTTTGACAGATCGACGGAACCGACCAGGTCCGCTATATCGGCTGTGGTGGGATCATGGGGCGCATAGGTACCAATACCGGTGCGCGACGCTTCGGAAAGAAAAATCCGTTCGACGGGAAACTGCATGAAGTCGCCCTGGAATTCGTCATCGAGACGGGCCTGGCTGAACGGACTGAGTTCACCGTGTACATCGACATCGTAGGCTTCCCGAAACTGGGCGCGCATGCTGGACGGAACCAGGCACAGCGGCGACTCGTTCATCGGAGAGCCTTTAAGAGCGTACAGCGCTCCTTCGTCGGTATGGCTGTATTCTTCCAGCGCCCGCTTGATCAGGATCACCATGGAGGACTTGCCGCCGGATGGCGGCCCAAGCAGCAGCAACAGCCTGCGGCCTACATCCGATCCCGCACTGGCGCCCTTGAAATACTCGATCACCCGCTCAAGGGCGTCATCGATACCATAAAGGTCATCGGTAAAAAGATCCTTTGGCGTGTCGTTTTCATGTTCCGCTTCGCATTTCGCATGGTGATACCAGCACAGCATGTCATAAACATACTGATGGCTGC
>JAJRXW010000099.1 GCA_024276095.1 Gammaproteobacteria bacterium | reverse complement strand
CGTGTGCACATGTTCGACGGCTTCGATTTCAGGATATTTCTGCAGGATCACCGCATCGAATCCGGCCTGCTGGCCATGGGCGACGAAAGCAGGACGCAGTTCCGCCAGCCCCTCCAGTGTCGCATCCGGGCGCATGTGCTCATCATGATCGAGCACCGTCATGCCGATGGTATCTTTCACCGGCAGAATCGAATGGCTGAAATAGCCCTGATCCCACGCGTGGGCCGCCCGGCGCTGGCTTTCCACGGAATAGGCATCCAGATCCCGGCGCGAAAACCCGTACTTGGTGGCGATCAGGTCGGCACTGACACCCTGCGGCACGAAATAGGTCTTGTAGGCCACCTCGGGGTCAATCGCCCAGGCGCCTCCATCCGACATCATCGGCACCCGCGACATCGACTCCACGCCACCGCCAATGGTCATGTCCGACTGTCCGGACATGATCTGCGCGGCAGCGGAATTGACCGCCTCCAGCCCCGATGCACAGAACCGGTTGAGCTGCTTGCCCGGTACCGACTGATCGTAATCGGCATTCAGAACGGCGACTCTGGCAATATCGGCGCCCTGTTCACCCACCGGGGCGACGCAACCGAGCACCACATCGTCGATACAGGATGTATCCAGCTGATTGCGATCTCTCAATCCTGCCAGGACCTGACTGGCCAGGCTGATGGGCGTGATCTCATGCAATGACCCGTTCGGCTTGCCCCGGCCCCTGGGTGTACGCAAGTGATCAAATATCAATGCTTCTGTCATTTCGCTTACCTCTTATATATAGCGTCCCCGTTGCTCGACTGTCGGGGGCATGGATCATGGCTTTACCAGTATGCGCAGATAGGACTCGTATTCCTGATACATTCTTTTAAGGCTCAGACCGGGGCTCATCTGCCATTGGTTCAGCATGCCGATGATGCTGCCAAGATACTGCTCGGCGAGCCGCGCGGGTTCGATATCGCCCCGAATGCTCCCGCCTGCCTGCCCCTCCTCAACCCATCGGGCGGCCACTTTGCGCTGGCCGCGCAGGAATTCCGCCACATTGGGCTTGAAGTCCGATCCCGGGTCGAGTGAACCCAGCCAGAGCACCTGCATCGCAAAAACATGGCGCGGATAGCCACGCACAAATCGGTAATGGGCGGTGAGCCCGGTACACAGCGCCTCAAGGCCGGTTTTCTCGCCGACATGCCGGTTGAGCTGATCAACCCAGATCACCGACACACTCTTGAGCACCTTGCGAAACAGGCCGGCCTTGGAGCCAAAATGGTGGGTTGCAAGCCCCCGGCTGTACCCGGCCTTCTCACCGATGGCCTTGAGCGTGGCACCGGCGATGCCCCGCTCGTTCAGAAGCTCGATCGCCGCTTCCGTCATGCGCTGTTCGGCCAGCGCGGAACGCTCGGCCTGGGTTCGGCGCCGGTCCGTGGACACCTCGATTGCTGCAGTAGCTGCCATCCGGATTCATAAACTTGTTAGCGGCAAGCAAGTTTAGTTCGCCGGGGGAAAATGTCAATATGTCCGGACGCCCGGATCACCCCTGGCCGGCAAACCGTTCGGTTGCCGCAATCAGGGCAGCGGTATTGCCGTCGTCAAAAGCGGAATGCCCGGCGTCGGCAATGAGCTGAAAATCCGCCTCCGGCCAGCGCCGATGCAGGTCCCATGCGGTGGTGGCCGGGCACACCACGTCATAGCGCCCCTGGACAATGACGGCGGGGATATGCCGGATCCGGTCTACCCCATCGAGCAGCACCTGCTCATGCTCGAAAAACCCGCGGTTCACGAAATAATGGCATTCGATCCGGGCCATGGCGAGCGCGGCTTTTGCCTGGCCAAGATCGGCAACGAACGCCTCGCGGGGAATCAGAAAGCTGGTACGCCCCTCCCACATGCTCCAGGCACGGGCAGCCTCCAGGCATACGGCCTCATCGCTGCCGGTCAGCCGCCGGTGGTAGGCGCCAATCAGGTCAGCCCGCTCGTCCGGCGGTATGGGCCGGAGATACTCCTGCCATGCATCCGGAAACAGTTCACTGGCCCCATGCTGGTAAAACCAGTGCAGCTCCCTGGGCCGCAGCAGGAAAATGCCCCGCAGCACCAGCTCGGACACCCGGTCCGGGTGACTCTGGGCATAGGCCAGGGCAAGGGTGCTGCCCCATGAACCGCCGAATACCTGCCAGCGCTCGATGCCCAGATGCTTCCGCAGCTGCTCGATATCGTCGACCAGGTCCCAGGTGGTATTTTCCTCGATACAGGCGGCCGGCCGGCTGCGGCCGCAGCCACGCTGATCGAAAACGACAATCCGGTAGCGGGCCGGGTTGAAAAAACGCCGGGCGGACTCACCGGCGCCGCCACCGGGCCCGCCGTGCAGAAATACCACCGGCTTTCCGTCCGGGCGGCCGCACTGCTCGTAGTACAGATCATGGCGTGGCGACACGCGCAGCATGCCCTGCTGCCACGGTTTCGATGCGGGGAAAAGATGACGATCTGACATACCGGCTCCAGCCTGTAGCGTGAAAGAACACATTATATCTGTACGAACATTGTTTAATTGGCCCCACCATTTCCCGCCCGCCTTGGGTATGATGCTCCCCTGGATGAATAACATTAACGACACCCTGCGCCGCGTATTCGGCCTGCACGAATTCCGCCCCCACCAACAGGCCATTATCGAAGACCTGATCGACGGCCGGGACAGCTTCGTGCTGATGCCGACCGGCGGCGGAAAATCACTGTGCTACCAGCTTCCTGCACTGCACCGCACGGGCACTGCACTGGTGGTCTCCCCGCTGATCTCGCTGATGAAAGACCAGGTCGATGCCCTGGTCGACGCCGGTGTGCGGGCAGCTTTTTATAACTCCACCATGGAAGCTGCCGAGGCGCGCCAGGTGCTGGCCAGGATGCACGCCAACGAACTGGACCTGCTCTACGTCGCGCCGGAGCGCCTGATGAATCCCGATTTCATCGAACGCTTTGCCGATATCGACGTCGCGCTGATCGCAGTGGATGAAGCCCACTGCGTCTCGCAATGGGGGCACGACTTCCGGCCGCACTATGCGGCACTGGGGGAATTGCGCCAGCACTTCCCGGGAGTGCCGCTGATTGCCCTGACCGCGACGGCGGATCCCCAGACCCGGCAGGATATCCTGAGTATCCTCGGGCTGGAAAACGCGCCCCAGCATGTGACCGGGTTTGACCGGCCCAATATTCGCTACACGGTCATGGAAAAGCACCGCCCGAAACAGCAGTTGCAACGATTCCTGCGCAACCGCTCTCATGAGGCCGGCATTATCTACGCCCTGTCCCGCAAGCGGGTCGAGGAAATCGCCACCAGCCTGCAGGCGCAGGGTATCGCCGCAGCCGCCTACCACGCCGGCCTGGGCCGCAATATTCGCAAGGACGTCCAGGAACGCTTCCTGCGCGACGATCTGTCCATCGTGGTGGCCACTGTCGCTTTTGGCATGGGCATCGACAAACCGAATGTACGTTTCGTCGTCCATTACGATTTGCCGAAAAATATCGAAGGCTATTACCAGGAAACAGGCCGCGCCGGCCGGGACGGACTGCCCGCAGAAGCGCTGCTGTTGTTCGGCACCCAGGACATCGTCAAAGCGCGGCTGTTACTGGAACACACCGCCAACCCCGACCAGCGGCGTATCGAATCCCATAAACTGCAGGCCATGATCGGCTTTGCCGAGAGCCTGACCTGCAGGCGCCGGGTACTGCTCGGCTATTTCGGCGCGCAGCTCGCACAGGACTGCGGCAATTGCGACATCTGCCTCGATCCCCCGGAACGTTTCGATGCCACCATCGAGGCACAAAAAGTACTGTCCTGCGTCTACCGCGTCGGGCAACGATTCGGCATCAAGCATGTCGTCGACATCCTGCGCGGCGCAGACAACGAGCGCATGCACAGGCTCGGCCATAAACACCTTTCCACCTACGGGATCGGCCAGGACAAAAGCGATGCTGAATGGCACTCCATCGTTCGCCAGCTCATTCATCACGGCTACCTGGATCAGGACATCGCCAACTTTTCGGTGCTCAAGCTCAGGCCCGAAGCGCGCACCCTGCTCAAAGGCGATCAACGGCTGCAACTGGCGCGGTTACGCATCAAGACACTGCAAAAGAAAAAAGCACCGAAACCTCCCGCGGACGTAGAAATTGTCGACGTGGAGCTGTTTGAATCACTGCGGGTGCTTCGCAAAAAACTCGCCGACAAACAGGGCGTGCCCCCCTATGTGATTTTCGGTGATGTGTCGCTGGTGGAAATGAGCCGCAAACGCCCGGCCAGTGCCGAGGAATTTCTCGATATCACCGGCGTCGGGCAGGTCAAACTGGAGCGGCACGGCGAGGCGTTCCTGAAAGCCATCGCTGACCATCAGGAATCGGCTGCCCCGCCCGAAGGCGCGGATTAGTCGTCGCCGCGGGCCGGTATCGATAACACCGGGCAGTCGGCACGCCGCAGGACAACCTCGGTGGTGCTGCCCAGCAGTGCATGTTTCAGACCACTGTATCCATGCGTGGTCATGATGATCATCTCGGCATCGATTTTTCCGGCATAGCGGATAATCTCATCGGCCGCCCGGCCAATCAGGATTTCACCCACGGTTTCCCGGTCGAATGACTTGAGGTGCTCATCGATAAAGGCAGTCATCCTCATCCTGGCACTTTCGGAGAAATCCTCCAGTGACGGCATCTGAGCAGGCCCCATATCGAGCGTCGCATAGACATTAGGTTCTTCGACTGCGTAAATACAGTGCACTTCCGCTTCCAGAATGGCAGCCATACGGCGCACCCAGGGGAGCGCAATCAGCGACAAATCTGAAAAATCCGTGGGAAATACAATTTTTGCACTATCGGACATCGTCTTGATCCTCCTGCCAAATGTGGACTTTCGCCCTGTACAGATAACCCTGTATAGATAACATAAGGTCGCCGGCAGGGTTTCTCAATCGTGGAAAACCGATGCCTGTGCGCGATGGGTTGAAAGCGGTCCGGAATCACGCCCATGGGCAAAGCCCACAGCAGTCCGCCAGCCTGGGTCAGCTGTCCTCGACTATCCCCAGCGACCGTGTCATCCAGCGATGATCGATACCGGCTTCCTGGTATACCGGACCCTCCGCCACAAAGCCGAATCGCTCGTAGAAGGCAATCGCATGACATTGGGCGGAAAGGGAGACCGTATCGAGTCCGTCCTCGATCGCAATCCGAATCAGCCCGTCGAGAATCGCGGCGCCGACACCCTGACCGCGAAATTCGCTCAATACCGCCATGCGGCCGATTTTCCCATCGATGGTGATCCTGCCGGTACCTGCCGGGCCGCAATCCCCGCCAGGCCTGTCCAGGTAGGCCAGCACATGACGTGCAACCGGATCCAGCTCGTCAATTTCAATTTCCAGGGGGACCGATTGCTCGATGACAAATACCTGGTTTCGAATCGCGAAAATGCTGGCCCCGGATTCGTCGTAGCTGGTTCTGATCAGAATGACTTCCGGCATGGTGAATGCAGGGAAAAGGCTGACAATCGCCGAGAATAGCAATTCAGTCGAACATCATCCAGATGGCCGGTGCCAGCCACAATGCAACGGCCAGGATGCCTCGCCATAGCAGGCGCCGGGAACGGCTCGATTCGAGCGATGCAACCTCGAGGTTGACGGCCACTGCATCGATCTGTTCCGAATGCATCTCTACAGCGGCATCGATACTGGCAAGGTAGCCGCTGGGAATCACGATCCGGTCGTTACCGCTGAATTCCAACTCTTCGCTCACAGGACCGCCAGTGCCGCTTATGTCAACCCAATGGTAGGCAGATTCACGACCGACGGGCGTGATCGCCATCACGTACCGGCACTCGCCCTCCGGGGCTAAAGTTTCCCGCACAGCCGCCGATAATCCGAAAGACGGGTTATACCGGCAGCCGGCAGTTACTGCACAAATCATATTCACATTGGCCATCGATAAAGGGGTACTCACATGCAGGCAACAGAAGAAACAAAGGTCAATGCATTCGATTTCGTCAAGAATCTTGCTGCGGACCTGAACAAGCATGAACTGGAACTCCCGGGATTTCCGGATGTAGTCATGCAACTGCACCAGACCCTGGCGGACGACAACAGTACTGCCAAGGACATCGAGAAACTCATCACCTCGGAACCGTCACTGGCAGCCCGGCTGATACAGATCTCCAATTCCGCTGCCTTCAATACCCGGGGGCGGGAAGTTGCCGAGGTCAGGGCCGCCGTTACCCTGCTGGGCTTTAACACGGTAATAAGTACCGCAACGACATTTGCCGTGCGACAGATGGAACAACAGGAGTGGCTCAAGGCGGTCAAACCGGAACTCGAGAAAATATGGAAATCGAGCAACACCGTCGCCGCCATCTGCTATGCGGTTGGTCAGCGCGTGACCAACATTCAGGCAGACGAGGCACTGGCGACCGGCCTGTTTCACCAGATGGGCAATCTGTACCTGCTCAGCAAGGGCCACAAAGCCGGCATCGACATGAAAAACGATCCGTCCTGGGAAGCCATGGTGGCCAGCTGGCAGCCTGTCATTACCCGCGCCATCCTGGAGAACTGGGGTATTCCCGAGCATATTGCGATAGCGACTGAACAACAGGACACCTTTTTCGATCCCGATGCCGATACCAGCGAGTTGACGCCGCTGGCCAAGGTGCTTTCGGCAGCCAAGCTCTACAGCACGCTGGAAAATGAGGCAGACGCCAATGTGACCAGGGAAATCGAGGATATCCTCGGCTCGATCCTGCTGCCGGAGGAATCGTTTATCGACCTGGTAGGGTCCTGCCAGGACGCGATTCAGTCCATACGCACTTCGATGGCCTGAGAGGGAAACCCCGATCGCCTGAGCGGAAACCGGAAGAAAATACTGCGGCGAAAATGCGCCGGCTATGATGAATTCAGGCGGATGCCAGCGGTGAGCGGCTGCGCAGCGGGGCAGGCTTCCCGCCATCGGGACCGTAAACGGATGTATCGACACGACCACCGGTTACGACGTCCAGGGACTCTTCGACACGCTGTCGCTGAAGGCGAATCAACAGGCCGTTGGCGTCATTCATATCCCGGCACTGGATTGCCAGCGCTCTGAGCTCCTGCTTCCTGCTCTCGATTTCGCTCGAACCTATGGTGGTCCACTGAGGACCATTGGACTGG
>JAJRXW010000010.1 GCA_024276095.1 Gammaproteobacteria bacterium | reverse complement strand
CGGGGGACTGGCGCAATTTCAGAAAAAGATCCTCGGCGCGATCCAGCAGGCCCGCACTGAGATAGTCCTCGGCCAGTGCAAACTCTGCCTGGTCTTTCTGTTCCCTGCTCAGGCTGGGACGCGCCATCAGGTTCTGGTGAACGCGAATCGCGCGGTCCACTTCACCCCGCCGTCGAAACAGGCTGCCCAGCGCGAAATGGGTTTCAAGCGTCTCATCGTCCAGTTCCGCCATCCGCGTGAACACTTCCACGGCGCGGTCCGGCTGTTCGCTGAGCAGGAAATTAAGCCCTTTGAGGTAATCTGCACTGAGCTGGCCCGGTGCGGCCTGTTCGTCTTCCTGATCGCCAAAACGGGCAAATACGTAACCCAGGGCCGCCGCCAGGAAAAGCAGCCCGGCGAAAAGAAACGCCGATTCAGTCGGCATCTTGGATGGGCAGACTGCGCAGCGAGCGAACCTCGGCTTCTGCAAGCCGCAAAGCCCGGCGCAGCTTGCGGCGTTCATTCATCATCCTGAGTAGTACGATTCCGGCACACAGCAGCCCAAACAGCCAGCCCACACCCAGCGCCAGAGTCAATGCGACGGGTTTTTGCAGTTCAAATTTTGCAAAAGCGAGATCCAGTGTGATCTGGCCGGGGTTGATTGCAGCGAATATAGCCGCTATCAGCAGCACACTGATTACCAGCAGCGTATAAATGATGTTGCGCATCATGGTCGAAAGTTCCGCAGAGACAGATTCAGATCTGTACGTATCTTATCAGCCTTGGCCTGCGACGATAACAGCAACTGCAGCCTTTAATTCCACGCTGCCGCAGCCCGGGGTGACCGGGGTATGGGCTATTGTGTTCTGAGACTGTGTCCCGCATGGACGCGGGACGCAAGCCCCCATGGACGGGTTTACGGCGGGTCTCAGAACACAATAGCCCATACCCCGGTCACCCCGGGCTGCGGCAGCGTGGAATTAAAGGCCCTGCTAGTCCTTGATCGGCAGGTCTTTGCTTTCGTCCACCTTCTCCCGAAGGTCTTTGCCGGGCTTGAAATGCGGCACATGCTTGCCCGATAAGGCGACCGCCTCTCCGGTTTTCGGGTTACGGCCCATGCGCGGCGGACGATAGTGAAGGGAAAAACTGCCAAAACCACGAATCTCGATACGCTGGCCGGAAGCCAGTGAATCGCTCATCAATTCCAGCAAGTGCTTCACGGCCAACTCTACATCTTTCGCCGGAAGATGTTTCTGCTTTCTAGCGATAACCTCGATCAACTCGGATTTCGTCATAGCCAAAGCATTACTCCCCTCTAGGTTCCTGTTCGCCTGCTAGGCATCGCTGCTGTTGGAAGAAATCTGCTCTTTAAGCAGATCGCCCAATGTCGTACCTCTACCGGACGAAGTGGTCTCTGATTGATAATCTTCGATCGCCTGAGCCTCTTCATGAGCTTCCTTGGCTTTAATCGAGAGCGAGATAATTCGCGTCTTGCGATCCAGGCCAACAAAGCGCGCTTCCACCTCTTCACCGGGCTTGAGCACAGTCCTGGCATCCTCGACACGCTCACGCGATAACTCGCTGGCGCGAAGCTGCCCCTGAATTCCGTTGCCAAGATCAATCATACCACCGCGTGCATCGACCTCGGTAACCACACCTTTGACAATCGATCCCTTCGGATGTTCGGCAAGAAATACCGAGTACGGGTCCTGGTCAAGCTGCTTGATGCCCAGGGAGATACGTTCGCGCTCCGGGTCGATTGCCAGCACAACCGTCTCGACTTCTTCGCCCTTCTTGTACTTGTGAACGGCTTCCTCTCCGGGTGTGTCCCAGGAGATATCCGAGAGGTGAACCAATCCGTCGATATCGCCGGGCAGGCCGATAAAAATCCCGAAATCGGTAATCGACCTGATGTTACCCGTCACGCGATCGCCCTTCGCATAATCGGTGGCAAATTCAGCCCATGGGTTGGCCTTGCATTGCTTGACCCCCAGGGAAATACGGCGCCGTTCCTCGTCGATATCGAGGACCATGACTTCCACGTCTTCGCCGATCTGCACGACTTTTGAAGGATTGACGTTCTTGTTGGTCCAGTCCATCTCGGAGACGTGGACCAGTCCCTCCACACCTTCTTCAATTTCAACAAAGCACCCGTAATCCGCGATATTGGTGACCTTGCCGAACAGTCTTGTATTCGGGGGATATCGCCGTGCAATAGCCTGCCAGGGATCGGACCCCAGCTGCTTGATGCCAAGCGATACCCGGCTTTTTTCACGATCGAAGCGAAGAATCTTGACGTCTATCTCATCACCGACATTGACGACTTCGGAAGGATGCTTGACGCGCTTCCAGGCCATATCGGTAATATGCAGCAGGCCGTCTATGCCGCCCAGGTCGACGAAGGCACCATAGTCGGTAAGATTCTTGACAATCCCCTTGACCGTGGCCCCTTCCTGCAGGGACTCGAGGAGCGCTTCCCGCTCCGCACTGTATTCTTCCTCGACAACCGCCCGCCGGGAAACGACGACATTATTGCGCCGCTGATCCAGTTTGATGACCTTGAACTCGAGCTTCTTGCCTTCCAGGTAGGACGGGTCCCGAACCGGCCGGACATCGACCAGCGAACCGGGCAGAAAGGCGCGAACGAAATCGATATCGACGGTAAAGCCACCTTTGACTCTGCCGTTGATGACCCCGGTAATGACTTTGCTGTTCTCGAAAGCATCGTCCAGATACTCCCAGGTCCGTGCCCGCTTGGCTCGCTCGCGAGACAGTTTGGTTTCCCCGAACCCGTCTTCAACGGAATCCAGAGCCACTTCGACTTCATCTCCGACGACAACTTCCAGTTCGCCCTCGTCGTTACGAAACTGGCTGGCCGGGATAACGGCCTCGGACTTGAGCCCTGCGCTGACTACAACGACTTCGGGCGAAACGGAGACAACACTGCCGGTCAGTATAGTCCCGGGTTTGATTCTCTGGTTGGCAAGGCTTTCTTCAAATAATTCAGCAAAAGTTTCAGTCATTACAAAAACACCCGCCATGTGGCGGCCTGGATCAATCGCCCCTGACATCCTGTCAGATCGCGGTTACACACACCCAGCGCACATTCCCTGTACGCCGGCCAATTATTCACTTCCCTGCTGTTGCCCGATCACCTGTGGCCAGGTATCAAGGGCCCATCCGAGCACTGTTGAAACAACCTCCTCAATGCTCAGGTCGGTGGTATCAAGAACTCTCGCATCACTGCAGGCTCGCAACGGAGCGACAGGTCTTTCCGAATCTCTTTTGTCCCGGTCAGCCATGTCCTCGCGAAGGGCCCGCAGGCTAACACTAATCCCCTTGCCATTCAACTGCTTATAGCGCCTGTTCGCACGTTCTTCCACACTGGCGGTCAGAAAGATCTTCAGCCCGGCATCCGGGAATATCACCGATGCCATATCCCGCCCGTCCGCAACCAGTCCGGGGGGTTGCCGGAAGCTCCGCTGGCGCGCGGTCAATGCAGTCCGAACCCCGGAGATTGCCGCTACTTTGGATGCAGCCACACCACAGGCCTCGGCACGAATTGCCGTCGTGACATCGACGCCCTCCAGCCAGATCCGTTCCTCGCTGGTGGCCGTGTCAAACCTGACATCAAGGCGTTCAGCCAATGCCGCGACGGCCGGCTCATCGTCCAGATCGACACCACGCTGTTGAGCCTGAAACGCCACCAGGCGATACAAAGCCCCGCTGTCCAGCAAATGCCAGCCCAATCGACGTGCCACTTCTTTGCTGATGGTCCCTTTTCCGGACCCGCCCGGACCGTCGATCGCTATGACAGGAACCGTGTTCACCGGCTCTTCGCCCCGGCAGTCACCTGAATGTTCATGCCAATACTGCATGCCTGCTCACGAAAGCCCGGGAACGACGTGGCGACATTCGCGGTATCCTGGAT
>JAJRXW010000098.1 GCA_024276095.1 Gammaproteobacteria bacterium | reverse complement strand
TCCCCCTCCATCCGGGACGTCCTGCTGTTCCCCCACCTACGGGGTCGGACCTCGCCAACTACCGGATAAACAAGCAATTATTGCTGTTTGACCCGCGAATTCAGTGCTTAGAGTGCTGTTTTTGGCACCAAAATGACCCTCCTAAGCGGAGTGCCCCGGTTCGTTGGGTGCGCTGTTTTTGATTTTGCACCGAAAATGGCGCTTTTAAGCGGATTTATTGAGCGATACAGGTGCTTTTTGCTTTTGAATACAGTCTGTTGACGAGGTCCGACCCCAAAGCCGTCAACAGGGGATTTGGTACGGGAGGGGGCATTGGGTCAGTGGGTGTTTGCAGGCGGGGTCGGCGTACAGGGGGGTGTGGGCGAGTCTGAGTTGGGTGACTGCAAGGAATTCCAGGCTGTCGTTGGTGCCGGCGGCGGTGACGACTACTCCGGCTGGCCCCTCGGGGCTGTGGATTGGCGCGCCGGCGGTCAGTTCGGCAACCGGCTCGCAACGATAGCGGAACATGCGGCGCTTGATACGGCCGAGATTCGCGGTACGGGCAACAATTTCCTGCCCGACGTAGCAGCCTTTCGTGAAACTGATGCCGTCGAGCAAGTCCAGGTTGGTCATTTGCGGAACGAACATTTCCGTGGTTTCGGGCAGGATTACCGGGATACCATGGCGAATATTGGCCAGATTCCAGTGTGCAGCGGAAGAACGAGCGCCGGCTGCATGCTCAAGTGCTGCTTCAACAGCCTGGTGAGCGCCGATTACCAGCAGCCGGGACGGATCCGCTGCCACCTGGCTGACCAGCAGATCGTCATTTGCTGCGCACACAGCAGCGGAAGAGTCGAGAACCAGGCCGCCGATTTGTACCGGCACGTCGACCTCATGGTTGCTCAATCCGGCAATGCACAGATCTGTCACCACGATATTGACACTGGCCCGCAGCGTGAACATTTCAAGTCGTGCCGATAACTGCCCGGCGGTGGAGGCCGGGACCATGATCAGCACGGCATCACGCCAATCGAACAGCTGACCGGCCAGCAGTAGACGTCCCTTGGCTGTTGCCCATCCTGTCAGCGCGGTTTTGCGCTCCCTGAGCACCGCCAGATCCTGCGTCAGTTGGCCCTGCAGGAAGTCATAGCGATCAGGTCCTTCGATCTGTATCAGGCAAAAATCATTCAGTAGAGTGTGGTTCGCTACAGTGAAGGTTCCGGCAGACATGGCAGTTTCAGCGATTCCTCAGATCTGGTGATGTTATTGCCATTCTGGCACACTTACGCCGATGTCAGCAGCCGAACAAGAACCTGTGCGCAAATCTGCCGCCGATCTCCCGATGAACAGCCGCTCAGCAGCGGATTCTGACGGAAACCCGCCGGACAAATTGCAGCGCTGCAACCGGCCGGGCAGCGCTTCCGGAACACGTGAGCTGGGCGGGCCACAGGGGCCGGAGCCGACACGGTTCGGCGACTGGGAAAAGGCAGGCCGCTGCATCGATTTTTAGATCTACCGACTACCCGTATCACATGGAACCTAAAACATGCGTAGTGCTATTCCTGCGTCAAGGGAGCTGTAATGAGCATAGGTGATCGACCGCTGTCACCACACCTTGGAATCCACCGCTGGCATCTGACGATGGCCATGTCGATTCTGCATCGTATGACAGGTGTTTTTCTCGGCCTGGGTGCTGTCCTGCTGGTGGTATGGCTGGTATCCGTTGCCAGCGGCCCGGCAGCATTCGCTGTTGTAACCGCATTGCTGGGCAGCGTCATCGGTCAACTGGTGCTGTTTGGCTGTGCTTTCAGTTTTTTCTACCATCTTGGCAATGGCGTTCGCCATCTGTTCTGGGACATTGGCCTGGGTTTCGATCTGCCGCGGACCGCAGTCAGCGGTCTGCTGGTGATCGTTTTTTCCCTGGTAACGACACTGGGCTTCTGGCTCTGGGCGTATGCCGGACGGGGGGTGTGACGATGAGTCTGAAATCTCCGTTGGGTAAAGTGCTGGGGTCCGGGTCCGCCAGGGAGGGAGCCGGGCACTGGTGGGCGCAACGTCTCACCGCGCTGGCGATGGTGCCGTTGACGCTGTGGTTTGCTTTTTCTCTTGCCGGCCTGCACGGCTTGGGTAATTTCGGCGATGTCCATGCATGGATTGTCGAACCATTGACCGGGATTCTGTTGATCCTGCTGTTGCTGTCGCTTCTCTATCATTCCAGTCTTGGACTGCAGGTCGTCGTTGAGGACTACGTGCGCGGCTGGTTATCGGTGGCAACGCTGATTGCGTTGCGGTTTATCCATATCGTGCTGGCCGTTGCCGGTATTTATTCGGTAGTTCGTATTTCGGTCGGAGTTTATACGTGAGCGCAGCATATCCTTTCATAGATCATACTTACGATGTCGTCGTCGTAGGGGCGGGTGGTGCTGGTTTGCGTGCCACATTCGGCCTGGCGGAAGCGGGACTGTCGACCGCCTGCATTACCAAGGTCTTTCCGACGCGCAGTCATACGGTAGCCGCCCAGGGCGGTATCAGCGCCGCGCTGGGCAATATGGGTGAGGATGACTGGCGCTGGCATATGTACGATACGGTCAAGGGTTCGGACTGGCTCGGTGACCAGGATGCGATTGCCTATATGTGCAAGGAAGCACCCGATGCGGTCATCGAGCTGGAGCACTATGGTGTGCCGTTTTCCCGGACTGAAGACGGACGAATATACCAGCGCCCGTTCGGCGGGATGACCACCCGCTACGGCGAAGGGACCGCGCAACGTACCTGCGCTGCCGCCGACCGGACCGGCCATGCGATGTTGCATACGCTGTACCAGCAGTCTTTGAAACACGATGCGACTTTTTACGTCGAGTATTTCGCGATTGATCTCATCATGGAGAACGGTGAGTGCCGTGGTGTGGTGGCACTGGATATGGCCGAGGGAACCCTGCACCGTTTCCGTGCCCACCGGGTCATCCTGGCAACCGGCGGCTACGGGCGGGTCTATTTTTCCTGTACCTCGGCACATACCTGTACCGGCGACGGCAACGGGATGGTGCTGCGGGCCGGCCTGCCGCTGCAGGATATGGAGTTTGTACAGTTCCATCCCACCGGGGTTTACGGCGCCGGAATGCTGATCACCGAAGGCGTTCGCGGGGAAGGCGGCTACCTGGCCAACTCGGAAGGCGAACGCTTTATGGAGCGCTATGCGCCGAATGCCAAAGATCTTGCCTCACGGGATGTCGTCAGCCGGTCGATGACCGTGGAGATGCGCGAAGGAAGGGGTGTCGGTCCGGAAAAAGATCATATCTATCTGCATCTCGAGCATCTCGGGCCCGATGTGATCGAGGAGCGCCTGCCCGGGATAGCAGAAACGGCCAGAGTATTTGCCGGCGTCGATGTAACGCGTGACCCGATCCCCGTGTTACCCACGGCGCACTACAATATGGGCGGAATACCCACCAATATTCACGGTGAAGTGGTCAGCGCATCCAGCGACGGCACCGATACGATTGTGCCGGGATTGATGGCTGCGGGCGAGGCGGCCTGTGTTTCGGTACACGGTGCGAACCGGCTGGGCTCCAACTCGCTGCTGGATATCGTGGTTTTCGGCCGTGCGGCTGCGCACCGGTGTGCCGATGTGCTCAAGGCAGACGAACGCCATCGGCCACTGCCGGAGGATGCCGGCGACAACGCGGTGGAAAGGCTGGACCGGCTCAGGTATGCCGATGGCAGCAGGACCACAGCGGAGATACGGCTGGAAATGCAAAAGATCATGCAGAACCATGCCGCTGTTTTTCGTACCGGTGACGTACTCGCCGAAGGTATCGAGCAGCTGGCAACCTGTTTTCAGTCTTTTGCCGACGTGCGCGTCGCCGATCGCGGACTGATCTGGAATACGGATCTTCTCGAGACGCTGGAACTGGATAACCTGCTTCGACAGGCCATGACCACGATCGTTTCGGCCGGCAATCGCAAGGAGAGCCGGGGTGCTCACGCACGTGAAGACTACCCGGACCGGGACGATCAGAACTGGATGAAACACTCACTCTCCCGGATCGATGACAGCGGCCAGGTCAGCCTCGACTACCGGCCGGTCAAACTCGAAACGCACACCGATGAAGTGGATACCGTTCCGCCCAAAGCGCGTGTGTACTAGGTACTTTGTCTAAGAGGAAACAGGATGGCCGAATTCACGCTTCCCGCTAATTCCCGGGTCCGGCAAGGCGTTACGCACAAGGCATCGCCCGATGCGGAGCAGGTAAAACGCTTCAAGGTGTATCGCTACGACCCGGACAGTGGAGAGAATCCGCGCCTGGACACCTATGAAATCGATACTGCAAAATGTGGCCCGATGGTGCTTGACGCACTGATCAAGATCAAGAATGAAATCGATCCGACGCTGACCTTCCGCAGATCATGCCGGGAAGGTATCTGCGGCTCCTGTGCGATGAATATCGCCGGCGGCAATACCCTGGCCTGTACGCTGTCCATCGACGATATCAAGGGGGACGTGGCGATCTACCCCCTGCCACACATGCCGGTAGTGAAAGACCTGGTTCCGGATCTGACCATTTTTTATGCCCAGTACGCATCCATCAAGCCATGGCTTCAGGCACGTACGCCGGCGCCACCGGACAGCGAACGCCTGCAGTCCAAGGAGGATCAGGAACTGATCAACCTGCCATCGGCCTGTATTTTATGTGCCTGTTGTTCGACCAGTTGCCCGAGTTACTGGTGGAACAGCGACCGTTACCTGGGCCCTGCTGCCTTGATGGCTGCCTATCGGTGGCTGGTGGATACCCGGGATGAGGCCACCGGGGAACGGCTCGATGAACTGGAAGACCCGTTTCGCCTGTATCGCTGCCATACCATCATGAACTGTACCAGTGCCTGTCCAAAAGACCTGAACCCCGCCAGGGCCATCGCCGCAACCAAAAGAATGCTGGCCGAGCGGCGCTTGTAGGCTGCCGTGCGTGGATGAATCACAGGAACTGTCCCGGCTCAGATGGCGGTGTCGCCGTGGTATGCTGGAACTGGACGTTTTGCTGGAGCGTTACTTCGATCGCCATTACGCACAGTCCGGTCCCGTCCATCGGGAAGCATTCGGACAGCTCATAAGTCTTCAGGATCCTGAGTTACACGCCTTGCTGATCGGTGGTGCTCATACCGATAATCCGGCCCTGAGAGATGTCATCAAGCAGATTCTTGCATACGATTGAAATACGCTCCGGGCGGGCTGCCCGCCTGTTTGGCTCGGGTCGCCGCCTGGACCGTTTTACGCTCGATATGAAGGGCGACTGGCAACTGTATTTCGATTCCGGTTCCGGTGTTGCGGCCCGCCTGGTCTCGGCATGGGTGTTCGCCGGTCGTTTACTGGCACTAAGTTGGCAGGTAACGCCCGGTGGCGATGCCGGCAGCACCTTTGCCGGGGGCAAGAGAGTGGTTTCCCGGCGGGTCAATGCCTGGGTTTTTCGCCACGGCGTGCATGGCGATTCGTGGCGGCGTCTCATGGTCAGGTTGCGACTGCCGGTGAAACCTGCGGGCGCCGGGAGGGGCCTGCGAATATGAACTTGTTCGGGCATCAGAATGTCGTAGAATTAGGACAGACGCTGCGTCGCATCACTGTTTGTGACGCAGATCTGATTTAACACTTTTGGGCACGAACTTTCTCTCGCAACCACGGTCTATGCGAGTAGAGCGGGTGCCCGCGTCGCAAATTTCACGAGGCGGGGCTGCATGAGTAACAAGGCTGCTGATCAGCTGCTTGTCGAACGCGTCAAGAAGGGCGACAAGAAGGCCTATGATCTGCTGGTACTCAAGTATCAGCACAAGATCATAAAGCTGGTCATGCGGTATGTTCATGACCCGTCAGAGGCCCAGGATGTTGCACAGGAGGCATTTGTGAAAGCGTACCGGGCGCTGCCCAAGTTTCGCGGAGACAGTGCCTTTTATACTTGGCTCTACCGGATATCCATCAATACGGCCAAGAATTACATCGTGGCCATGAATCGCAGGCCATTGGACTACAATCTGGATCTGCAGGATCCGGAGCAGTATGAGGTCAACTCGAAGCTTAAAGACGAGGATTCTCCGGAGGGTTTGTTACAACGCGATGAGTTGCGGCAAACGATCGAAACGACACTTGCATCGCTGCCGGAAGACCTCCGGACAGCCATTATGCTGCGGGAAGTCGATGGCATGAGTTATGAAGAGATCGCTCAGGCGATGGAGTGCCCCGTCGGGACGGTGCGCTCCCGGATTTTCCGGGCCCGGGAAGCGATAGATCACGACATGCAGCCATTGCTGGATGAGTCTGCGCATCAATAATCGGCCAGTAAAAAATGAGTGAAAAAATGAGTGGGAAAATAGAGGAACAGTTATCGGCGTTTCTGGATGGTGAACTGGACGCCAGAGAACTGGAGTTGTTGTTGCATCAGATGGACCGGAGTCCGGACCATCGCGCAACGATGGCACGCTATAGCCTGGCCGGTGACGGCGTTCGCCAGGATGAACTGATCCCGGCGGCACTCGGGCTGGGTGAACGGGTTCGCGAGGCGATCCGCACCGAAACCGCGTATTCGGGCCGGGGGCCATTGTTACGGCACTGGTCTACAGCGAAGCAGGGCCTGGTCGGTACCGGCATCGCCGCCACCGTTGCGGTGGTTGCATTGCTGGGTCTGGGCGAAGTCAACCAGGATTCGCAATTGAGCGATCTGTCCGCTGCGGTATCCCCTGCCAGCGGCAGCAGCACACAAGAGAATAACTTCAGCTATATCGTCCCGGTCTCCGCAACGTCGAGCCAGACAGTGATCGCGCCGGCACGGTTGACGGGTTACCTGGTTTCTCATGGAGAATACTCCAGCCTGTTGTCCAGGCAGTCAATCGATTCGCATATCGTCAATCAGATCGTCGACCGGCGCGAAATCTCCCGGGAAAAGGAGCAGGAAGTCAGCCCGCCCGATTCACGCGCCAGGGCACCTCGCAGGGATACCATGAATGAATGATCACCGCAGGCCTGGTGCCGGTTATCTGAAGCGTCGATACACCGTTGCTGCCGTTCTTCTGATCTGGGCCGGCAGCGCGTTGGCCAGCAGTCATCCGCGTGACTGGCTGGACCGTATGGACGATGCCGTTGAGTATCTCAATTACTCAGGAACGCTGGTTCACATGCACGGTGTCAATACCGAGATATTGCAGATCGTCCATCGCGTGGCGGATGGCAAGGTGACAGAGCGGATTACCGCAATGGGCGGGGCAGGCCGCGAGATCATTCGTAACGATGAAGAGGTCACCTGCATACTGCCTGATCAGCAGACTGTCCTGGTGGAAGCACGGGATGCCAGGGATCAAAGCCAGAGCCCGCTCCGGGGCCGTTTGCCGAATTCCACATTGTTCGACGAAGGGCTCTATGAGCTGGTATTTACCGGGAACAGCCGGGTGGCGGACAGGGATGTCGTCATTATATCGGTCAAGCCCAAAGACAGTTACCGCTATGGTTACCGGCTCTGGCTGGATACGGATATGGCCATGCCGCTGAAGTCGCAACTTCTGGATGACAAAGGAGATGTCGTCGAACAGATCATGTTCGCCGATATCGACATACGGGACAGTATTCCGGAGTCGGCGGTGCAGCCATCAGTGGTGATGGACTCTTTCTCGTGGAAAAACATTGAAGCTGCGGTCGACCAGGCGGCAATTTCAGCGGACTCGGTCTGGCGAGCGACAATGATGCCGCCGGGGTTCCGTCTGACCGTCGCCAAGACGAAAACCATGCCCGAACCCGGTGAACCCATGGAGCATCTGGTCTATTCCGACGGCCTTGCATCGGTGTCGGTGTTTATCGAGATGGGCGTAGCGGCGGATGAAAAGGGCGAAGGTCTGTCGCGAATCGGTGCGGCGAATGCATATACGACAACCCTGCAGGAAAGACTCATCACCGCCATGGGCGAAGTTCCTGCACAGACAGTCAAAATGATTTCCCTGTCAGTCCGGCCGATTGTGACATCTGAATAGTCCCTGCAGTGCTCAGAAAAACCGGATATATCGCAGCAATCGACGGTCGGTGTGCCCGGGTGAGATTTGATCGCTCTGTCGCATGCAGCCAGTGTGGCCGGGGAAACGGTTGCGGGGTGCTGGCATGGTCGGTGGCGGGAAAAACCCGCCAGTACACACTACTCGATGTCACTTTGCCCGAGACTGCCACCGTGCGGCCCGGCGATGTGGTGACGGTCAGCCTGAGCAGCCGGCAACTGCTGCGCATGGCGGGCCTTGCCTATCTTCTTCCGCTGTTCGCGATGGCCGCCGGTGCCTGGCTGGCGCCCAAGCTGATCGCCGGGAACGGGGATCTGTGGTCCGCAGCAGGCATGGTGTTCGGTCTGGTGGTCAGCGCCGCTGCGATCAGGTGGGCAGGCAAACGACCGGGCGCCTTTGAGGTGCCTGGCCTGGCAAACCCGAATAACTGATGCTGGAGTTCAGCATTTTCAGCCGTGCAGGCTGCCACCTGTGCGATATCATGCACCGCGAACTCGAGTCGCTGTGCGATGGCCGGGCCCGGATTGCCGTTATCGATATCGATAGCCGGGCCGACTGGCAGGCCCGCTACGGGCAGATAATTCCCGTGTTGAGTTGTGACGGTGAAGAGATTTGCCGCTATCGTCTCAATCGGCAGGCGGTGATCGACCGCCTGAACAAGGGTATGGTGTCCGGATAGCAGGCTCTTTCACTGCAGCAATTTTCAGGAGCGTTATAATCCCGGCGTTTGTGTGTCCGCCGGCAGGGCAAAGGCAGGCCGAATTGATTGTGGCGGCCGTATTGAAATCATCGATCCGAATATGCCCGGATAGTTCAGGTATATTCTGGAAAAAGAGCGTAAGTATATAATGGGAATAGATTTTTCACTTATTTTAGTTGTTGCAACGGTAATATGCGGCGTCATATGGGGCATCCATTCCCTGGTCTCACGCGACGCCGGGGCGGCGAAACCGGTCGTCGTCGAGTATGCCCGGTCATTTTTTCCGATTCTGCTGGTGGTCCTGATCGTCCGTTCCTTTTTATTCGAGCCGTTTCGGATTCCCTCCAGTTCCATGATGCCCACCCTGCTGGTGGGAGATTTCATCTTCGTGAACAAATACGCATATGGATTGCGCCTGCCGGTAACCAATACCAAGATTTACCCGATCGGCGATCCGGCACGCGGTGATGTGGTGGTGTTCAAGCTGCCGTCGAATCCGAGCACCAATTACATCAAGCGGCTGGTCGGCTTGCCCGGTGATACAATTCGCTATGAGAAGAAACGCCTGTATATCAACGATGTACTCGTTAGCCGGGAGATCGACGGTGAATACACGGGAGGCGGCCAGCCCGACTCACTGCGGGCGACCGAGATTCTTGGGAGTCACGAGCACGATATACTGCTGATGAAAAACCGACGCAGTCGTGAAGGCACCTATGTGGTACCTCCGGGGCATTATTTCATGATGGGCGACAACCGGGACAACAGTAAGGACAGCCGATATCAGGGGGTTGGGCTGATACCCGATACCTTCATCGTTGGCAAGGCGGTGAGAATCTGGATGAACTGGGACATGGAGCATGCACCACGCTGGAGCCGGATCGGGAATCCGATTCTGTGATCATGGACCGGACAGGGCAGGAATTCAGGAGACAGGACATGCGCAACAAACAGCAGGGAGTCACGGCAATTGGCTTCATACTCATTGCCGCGGTAGCCGTATTGGTGGTCTATGCGGGTCTGCGGATTCTTCCGCTGTACATGGAGCATATGAAAATCGTTCAGATTCTTGAGGATCTCGGTTCCGACCAGCAGGCCAGGGTGACCAGCGTCGCAAAGATTCGTACGGAAATCGGCAAACGGCTGGATATCGAAGCGGTCACTGCCCTGAACACGAAGGATTTTACGATCAAGAAAACCCGTACGGGCTATTCGATCAGGGTAAAGTACGATGCCAGCGCGCCATATATCGGCAACCTTTACCTGGTGGCCAGGTTCGATGACCTCGTCGAGGTAACGAATTGAACCCACAGGACTGGGTCAGGAGCAGGCTAGGCTACACTTTTTCGGATCTCTCACTACTCGATCAGGCGCTTACCCACAAAAGTGCCTCGGCTCAGAACAATGAGCGTCTGGAGTTTCTCGGTGATGCGATATTGGGGTCGGTGACCGCAGCAATGTTGTTTCAGCAACGCCCACAGGCCGATGAAGGTACGCTCAGCCGCCTGCGGGCATCGCTGGTATGCGGTGAAACGCTGGCCGATGTCGCCCATTCGCTCGATCTGGGTGCGCAGGTGCAGCTTGGTCCCGGTGAGACCCGATCGGGGGGGCACAAGCGGAGCTCCCTGCTGGCCAATACACTGGAAGCGCTTTTTGGTGCCATCTATCTCGATGGCGGCTATGAGGCGGCGGCCGGAGTGATTACGAAAGTTCTCGAAGACCGACTGGCAGAGCTGCCACTGGATGCGGATTTGCGCGATCCCAAGACCCGTTTGCAGGAATGGCTGCAGGCGAGGGGCTTACCGCCGCCGGAGTACATTGTCAGCAAGGAAAGCGGGGCAGCACATGCGCGAACCTTCGACGTGATCTGTCGCATCGATTCGTTGAATCGCGATTTCGAAGGCGTGGGCACGAGCCGGCGGCGCGCCGAGCAGAGTGCTGCGCAGGACGCGCTGGAGCTGCTGGAAAAAAATGGCCGGTAAAGCTTTTCGCAGCGGTTACGTGGCAATTGTCGGCCGGCCCAATACCGGAAAATCGACGCTGGTCAATGCCCTGATCAAAGAGAAGATCAGTATCGTGACCTCGAAGCCGCAAACGACGCGACACCGCATCCTGGGGGTTCTGACAGCGGAGCACTACCAGGTCATGCTGGTCGATACACCGGGCCTGCATGCAGGATCGCGCAAGCTCATCAATAAAAGCATGAACCGGGCGGCGATTGGTTCACTTGCCGATGCCGACCTGGTGCTGTTCATGGTAGAGGCGACCGGGTGGGGAAAGGAGGACGATTATGTTCTGGACAGGCTGGCCTCCATTCGTTGCCCCTGCGTGCTGGTACTGAACAAACTCGATCTCGTCAAACCGAGATCGGCTTTATTGCCTTTTCTGGATGCCTGTTCAAAGCGGCACGAGTTTGCGGCCATCATCCCGATATCCGCCGTCAGGGGGAAAAACCTGGATCGGTTGCTGGAGGTGGTGCTGTCATTTCTTCCCGAGGGTGAGATGCTGTTCCCTGCCGATGTCACCACCGACCGCAATGCGGCGTTTCGTATCGCGGAGGTGGTGCGCGAAAAGCTGATGGAGTCCCTGCACCACGAGGTGCCCTATGGCCTGGCAGTAGAGGTGGGTCAGATGCAGACGCGGGATGACCTGGTGCTGGTGGACATCACCATCTGGGTCGACAGAGAGTCTCACAGCGGTATTGTGGTGGGCAAGGGCGGCGCGAATCTCAAGCGGGTGGGAACGGCTGCGCGGCTGGAACTCGAGTCTATCTTCGACAACAGGTTTCATCTGCAGACCCGGGTGAAAGCAAGGAAGAACTGGTCTGACAATGCACGCGCCCTGCAGCAACTGGGCTACGAGATTCGCTGATGACAATGCCGAGCCACGTTGATATGCAGCCGGCGTTCATTCTTCATGCACGTGCCTGGCGGGAATCCAGCCAGATTCTCGAGGTGTTTTGTCGCGATCACGGCAGAATTGGCGTCGTTGCCCGGGGTGCACGGCGGGCGCGGTCCCGGTGGGCCGGTCACCTGCGCGCGTTTCTGCCCCTGTCCATGTCCTGGTCCGGTCGCGGCGGGTTGTGTACCCTGCGCAGCGCAGAGCCAACCGCCCGGTCACTGGAAGTCACCGGCATGCGGCTGATGGCCGGTTTCTACCTGAATGAGCTGATCATGAAATTCCTGGAGCGGGGAGATGCGCATCCGGAGCTGTTCGCCTGGTATGTACAGACACTCGAACAACTGGCACAAGACCACGATACCGAAGCCGTGCTGCGCAGATTCGAGGTAACGCTGCTCAGGGAAGTCGGCTACGGCCTGAACCTGACGCATGACGCGGTCGATCACCAGCCGCTGGATCCCGAACAAACCTATCAGTTTGTCATCGAACAGGGCGCGGTGCCGGTCGGCGCGGGACAGTCCGGCCAGCTGGTTTTTTCCGGTGCCGATATTCTCGCCATCGGCAGCGGAGTCTATTCCGATCAACGGAAACTCCATAGTGCCAAGCGACTGCTGCGCGTGGTGCTTGACCATTATCTGGGAGGGCGGCCGCTCAAGACCCGGCAGGTGCTGGCGTCGATGCGCCGATGCGTGTAAATAGTGAATCCGATATGAGCGCTGTCCCTGAAATCCTGCTGGGTGTGAACGTGGATCACATCGCTACCCTGCGACAGGCCCGCGGCACCGATTACCCCGATCCGGTGGCAGGGGCGCTGCTGGCCGAGCAGTCCGGTGCCGACAGCATCACCGTACACCTGCGGGAGGACCGCAGGCACATCCAGGATCGTGATTTACCGGCATTGCAGGAAGCGATGGCCACCCGCATGAACCTCGAGCTGGCTGTGACGGATGAGATGATCTCCATTGCTGAAAACCTGCGCCCCGCCGATGGCTGTTTCGTCCCGGAGCGGCGTGAAGAACTGACCACAGAAGGCGGACTGGAAGTCGCCGCGCAGCTTGCCCGTGTCACCGACGGCTGTGTGCGGCTGCAAGAGCAGGGTATCCGCGCAGCGCTGTTCATCGATCCGGACCCGGTCCAGATCGACGCGGCCAGGCAGGCGGGTGCCGAAGTCATCGAACTGCATACCGGCGCTTTTGCGGATGCGACGAGTGCCGCGAGCGCCGAACTCGAGCTGGATCGAATCAGGCAGGCGGCAGCTCATGGCACTGCCATCGGCCTGAAAGTGCATGCCGGTCATGGCCTCAATACCGCCAACGTCGAGGCTGTTGCCGCGATACCGGAGATTCTGGAACTGAATATCGGGCATTCCATTATTGCTGCCGCCATTACCTGCGGGCTGGCCCGGGCGGTCGCCGACATCAAGCGGCTGATGCAGCAGGCCCGCGTGCCGGGAACCCGGAGATCGTGATGCACTGCCTGACTTTCGATATCGAGACAGTGCCGGATGTTCAACTCGGCCGCCGGTTGCTCGGCGCGGGAGACCTGGAAGACGAAGGCGTTGCCAGGGCAATGTTCTTCCGGCGTTTTCAGGAGACAGGAAGCGAATTTTTGCCGCTGTTTCAGCACCGGGTCGTGGCAATCTCCGTCAGCCTCAGGACCGGCTCCGAGTTCAAGGTCTGGAGCCTGGGGGATGTCGATACCGGTGAGGCAGAGCTGATACAGCGTTTTTACGACGGGCTGGACCGCTATTCGCCGGATCTCGTTTCCTGGAACGGCAGCGGCTTCGATCTCCCGGTGCTCCATTATCGGGCCCTGTTGCATGGCGTTCAGGCAAGCCGGTACTGGGAGACCGGCGACGATGACCGGTCATTTCGCTATAACAATTACCTGAGCAGGTTTCACTGGCGCCACGTCGATGTCATGGACGTACTGGCGGCATTCCAGAACCGGGCCCGGGCCGGGCTGGACGATATTGCAACGATGCTCGGGTTTCCCGGCAAGATGGGGCTCAAGGGTGACCAGGTATGGGAGACTTTCCTGCGCGGTGACATCAAACACATCAGGGACTATTGCGAAACGGACGTGCTGAATACTTATCTTGTCTATCTTCGGTTTCAATTCATGCGCGGGCACCTGGATCGCGAAGAACTGGATGGAGAACTGAACCGGGTACGTGAAATGCTCGGCGCATCCTCGGAGCCGCATTTCGCCGCATTTCTGGCAGCATGGAATGAAAGTGAATCAGGCTAGCGAAATCGCCGAGATCATCGATACGACCGCCGACGGAAAAGGAGTTGCGGATGTCGACGGAAAACGGGTTTTTGTGCAGGGCGCGCTCACCGGTGAAACTGTCCAGTTCCTGCGGCGAAAAAAGCGGCGCAAGTACGATGAAGCGACCCTCGTCGATATTATCACTGCGTCACCGGAGCGCACCGAACCGGTTTGCAGCTATTTCGATTTCTGTGGCGGTTGCTCACTGCAACATCTGGAGATCGATGCCCAGGTAAGGCTCAAGCAGCTGATGTTGCTGGAGAGCCTGCGCAGAATCGGAGCAGTCCAGCCCGGTACCGTACTCGCACCGATCACCGGCAGCAGCTGCGGTTATCGGCGCAAGGCGCGGCTTGCGGTCAAATACGTAGAAAAAAAGGAACGCGTACTGGTCGGGTTTCGGGAGCGGAACAAACCCTATGTAACCGACATGGACCGTTGCGAGACCCTGCATCCGGCCGCCGGCGATTTGATAGCCGATCTGGCCGGACTGGTGGGCCGCCTGACACTGCGCAACAGGGTGCCGCAGATCGAGGTCGCCGTCGGAGACAACGTGGCAACGCTGGTGTTCCGGATTCTCGATCCGTTGACTCCGGCCGATGTCGAAATCCTGCTGGAGTTCCAGGCGGACAGGCAACTGCAGATCCTGCTGCAGACCGGTGGTCCGGGTACCATTATTCCGCTGCGCCCGGATGACCCTGTCGAAGATCTGTATTACCGGATTCCTCGTTTCGACCTGGAGATCGGTTTTGCACCGACGGATTTCGTGCAGGTCCATGCCGGCGTGAACCTGGCGATGATCGATCAGGCGCTCGATCTGCTGGCGCTGGACGATCAGTCCAGGGTGCTCGATATGTATTGCGGTGTCGGAAACTTCACGCTGCCGATTGCCCGCGTGGCCGGCCATGTCGTCGGGATCGAAGGCGAGGTCGAGATGGTGGAACGGGCCCGTTCGAATGCACGGCGTAACGAGATTCAGAATGCCGAATTTCGGCAGGCGGATCTGTCCAGAACCGACCAGCGCCAGGACTGGCAGGATGAACGTTTCGATGCCCTGGTGCTCGACCCGCCCAGAGCCGGCGCCGGCGAAGTCATCGAAGCCGTGAGTACCATGAACATCGAAAAAATTCTTTATGTTTCGTGTCACCCGGGAACGCTCGCAAGAGATGCAAAAGTGCTGGTTGAAGCGCAGGGCTATGAGCTGGTCGCAGCGGGGATCATGGACATGTTTCCGCATACCAGTCATGTGGAGTCAATGGCCCTTTTCGAGAAAAGGTAGTCGACGTGGCACTCGGTCCATTGATGGTCGATGTAGAAGGTCTCGTTCTGAGCCCGGCCGAGGCGCAACAGCTCAAAGACCCGCTGA
>JAJRXW010000097.1 GCA_024276095.1 Gammaproteobacteria bacterium | reverse complement strand
TTGTTCCTGGCGCTTTCCAGCACCCAGACGAAGTCTTCTTCGGCCCGTGCTGAATTTTTCAGGTATTCACGCAGCCGGTCGATGTCGAACTTGACGCCGCTGACACGCTCCATGGCGGGAATGACGACTTCCTTGAGCTGCTTGACGACGTAGTTGCGCATGCTGTCGGTGATCACGCCGTCGCCCTGGTAGGGAATGTGCAGCATCGCCGTTTCGCAGTGGTATTCGTGGCGCAGTAACTCGAACCATTTCATGAAGGTGAAGCAGCCGGTATACGAGAGCATCAGCAGGTCCGGAGGCGGCATGGGCCGGCCGTTGGGGGCGATGCTGCCCTTGGCCATGGAACCGATATCCGCCTTGACGTAGGTGCAGACGTCCTCGGAGTGGCCCTGTTTTTCCGCCTGCATGACCATCATGCCGGTTTTCTTGCGCATCGCGTTGTTGATGGCGTTGATCTCCGGCAGGTTGTTGAGCATGTCGAAGCACATGATGAGTTCGTTCAGGTTGCCCGGTACGAAGGTCGCGGCGATCTTGCGGTTTTCTTCGCGGGCGCTGGTCAGACGATCGTAGTTCTCGGCGATCATCGCCTTTTGCTGCAGCATCGACGATTCTTTGACGACTTCGGCTGTGGCCTGTGCGTTCATGATCAGCTCCAGAGTTTGATGGAGTCGGCAAAGGTGCCGGCCTGCTCGCGGATGGGCTGCATCTGGCCGGAGTTCTCTGCGTACTTGAAAGTGATGTAGGGAATGTTCTGCTCGGCCAGCCGGTCCGTCAGCATCGGCCGTTCCAGCAGCGCCGGATCGCAGAAACTCGGTGCGCTGAAGATCACACCCTCGGCCTGGTTGCGCTCGATCGATTCGAGCAGCTGCCGGCCGGTTTCCGCTTCCGTCGTGCAGTACTTGGCGGCGGTGTCCGCGGACTGGTGCAGGAAGGACAGCGCCAGGTTTTTGATCGGGTCGCCGTCGACTGGCACGTCTTCCAGGTCCCAGCGATTCACCAGCATGTAGTCGTCATCGACGATGTAGCAGCCGGCCATTTCAATGGACTTGATCAGGTTCAGCGGCGGCTGCTCGCAGAATGCGCCGTTGATGACGATACGGCAGTTGTCCCGGACCGGCCGGTCTTCTTTTTTTGACGCTTCGAGGTAGGCGCGCAGCATTTCGTTGTGCGCCTCGACCGGCATTATCATGCCGGCCCGCGTCACGAGGTAGACCTCCCAGGCCGGTGCCCGCTCCGGATGCTCGGCCCGCCAGGCATACAGCGCCCGCACCAGCCGCCGGTTCTCGTTGTACACGGCGATGGAATTGCGCAGCGCTTCGTCGGTAATGCTCCGGCCTGCCACGGTTTCCAGCCCGGCCCTGAGCTCGTTGAGTTCGTAAGCGTAGTATTCGCCACCTACCTCGTCCTGGTAGTTTTGCGGCACATCGAAGTAGCGGATGTAGACGTCCGGGAACATCAGCTGCCACATGCCCGAGAGGTTGCGTATCACATCGCAGATGCTCGGAAACAGCATGCCGTCGACGAAATCGAGCCGCTTGGTGACACCCAGTTCTATGGTGGAACGGGGAATCCGGCAGATGTAGCTCTGATAGTAGGCGTCGCCGTGAATGACTTCGAGCTGATCGCCGCCGCCGAGAATGCCCAGCGGCAGCATGCCGCCGGCGTGGATGATTTCCCGTGGTACGTACACGGGCATGAAGCCGATCACCTTGCGGCCGGGCCCGGCTGCTTTCCAGTCCCGGGCGGCAGTGAAATCCAGGTCGTCGTACAGTGCCTGGCATTGCTGAATGATTTCCGCTGTGCTCATTGACTCCCCGTCCTTTCAGAAACGATTTGCGTTGTGCGTTACCTCACTTGGGCAGCAGGCGCTCGACAAGATCCGGCGTCCAGGGTTCGCCGGCGGCAATGGCTTTGCGCAGCGCGATGAAGTCGATCTCGCGTCCGATGTCCCGGTTGCCTTCGTTGAACGCCCGGAATCCGGCATTGGCTTCACTCATCATGTTCAGCGCCAGCCAGGCCCGGGAGTTCTCGCGGTTGCGATTCCATGCCTCGACCTTGGGCTTGCGCAGTTCCTCGAGGCTTTTGGTGGTGCAGCCCGGAAAGGTCAGCAGCAGCTTGGCGCAGAATGCTTCGACCTTTTCATCGAGCAGCGCGAGATCCACTTTGCCGCTTTTCAGCAGGGCTTTGCCCCGGACGAAATCCTCGCCGGTTCGGAACTCCCCGTGAACGATGCGGCCGTACTCGTCCAGGAAACGGTCGGTAATGACCATGGGATTGGGAACAAAATCGCCGTCGACTTTCAGCGCCGGAACGATGTCCGCGGCAATGCCCAGCCGGTAGGCTTTGTGTGCCGAGAAAGGCTCGCACAGTGTCCCCGAGATCATCGCCTGTTCGGCGCCGATCATGACGGGCAGAAAATCCGTGGCGCCGCCGATAGCGGCCGAGCCGTGTTTGGGGCCGGCCTGGCCGAAGTTCGCCAGGTCCTGGGCGATGGTGAAGTCGCAGGCCATGCCGATTTCCTGGCCGCCGCCGATTCGCATGCCGTTGACCCGGCAAATGACCGGTTTGTCGCAGGACAGGATGGCGGACACCATGTCGTTGAACAGCCGCATGTACTGGCGGTATTCCTCCGGCTTGCCGGCGTAGTACTCCGCGTATTCCTTGGTGTTGCC
>JAJRXW010000096.1 GCA_024276095.1 Gammaproteobacteria bacterium | reverse complement strand
TGGTTTTGCGGCGGCTGAGTGTCAGTTAGGTCACGCAAAACTCACGCAAGGGCTTTTTTTGAAAAGTTTGAAAACAACGTAAGTTGTTGAAAACATTGGTGGCCAGGGGCGGAATCGAACCACCGACACGCGGATTTTCAGTCCGCTGCTCTACCAACTGAGCTACCTGGCCATTTTGAAAGGATTGCTTTCGTGGCATGTCTGCCTATCGGGAGGCGGTATTAAAGCGATCCGGCAGATCGCCGTCAAGGCCGGATAAATCGCATCAATGCTTTGCAGGAGCCATAACCACCTGTCGGCGGGCCCAGCCCCGCGCCACAGCCCCTGATTCTCAGGCCTCCGGCACAAACTCATCCGGAATCGAAGAGCCTTCACCAAAAAAGAACTTCTCCATTTCGGTTTCAAGAAATTCCCGTGCTTTGGGCTCGATCGGCGTCAGCCGGTACTCATTAATTAATATGGTCTGGTGCTCGATCCACTTCTGCCAGGCCTGCTGCGACACGTTTTCGTAGATCTTCTTGCCCAGCTCACCCGGATAGGGCACATAGTCCAGGCCATCTGCTTCGATGCCCAACAATACACACTTTACCTTGCGTCCCATACGGATTCTCCGAACTCCTCGATCAAACGGCTCACCGGTGTGGCGATGCCGACCCGGGCCGGCTTGCGCATGTTATACCAAAGCCACCGGTCATCATCCATTACCCGCCCGGGCACTGACCCCAGCGCTACGGTAACCGGGGTAATATCGAGATCGAAATGCGTGAAACGATGCAGCACCACCGGTTGCCGTTCGATGCTTTGCGGTGTCACGCCGATGTGCCGGATACACCAGTCGGCAACATCGGTCACACGGTCGGCCTCCGGCAGTCCCCACAGCCCGCCCCAGATACCGTTGCCGGCGCGCTTTTCCAGCAGCACCGCTCCATCCGGGCGCACCAGTACAGCCAGTACCGTGGTACGTTTCGGGCGCTCCCGTGCAGGCCGGCGCGTGGGCAATAACCCGACGATACCCCGACGCTGCGCTTCGCACAGACCGATCATCGGGCAGGCGCTGCAACCGGGTTTGCTGCGCGCACATACCGAAGCACCCAGGTCCATGATGGCCTGCGTATAGTCGGCCACCCGATCCGGTGGCGTACAGCGCTCGGCATGATCCCAGAACTGCCGGGCCTCCTTGCTGCTGCCCGGCCATCCCTGCAGCGCAAATACCCGCGCCAATACCCGCTTCACATTGCCGTCAAGAATCGGATGACGCTGGTTCATTGCCAGCGACAGTATCGCCCCGGCAGTCGAGCGCCCGATTCCCGGCAATGCAATCAGCTGATCGATATCCGTTGGCAGTTCTCCACCCATGGTATCCTGAACCATGCCCGCAGCGCGGTGCATGTTGCGCGCCCGGGCGTAGTAGCCCAGCCCGGACCAAAGATGCAGCACATGATCGATATCGGCACTGGCCAGGTCCGCAAGGCGGGGGAAAGCCTCCATGAACCGGTCAAAGTAACGCACCACGGTGGCAACCTGGGTCTGCTGCAGCATGATTTCAGAGACCCACACCCGGTACGGCGTGACATCGCGTTGCCAGGGCAGGTCCTTGCGCCCGTTATCGTCCCACCATGCCAGCAAAGCAGGTGCAAAGCGGGCTGCGCAATCCCCGGCAGCGCTCATTGAGGGTCGAACAGACCTCTGAGCAGGCGCTTCGCGGCGTCGCGCGGTTTCTCCTCCTGCTGATCCGGGGTGGCATCGCCGGCACCCTGGTCGCCCGCTGCATCCGGTGCGGGTCCCAGCCGGTCCATCAGGCGCTCACTGAGCTTTTTCACCGCCCATTGCTTGACGGCATCGCCAAGATCCACACGGATATCCGGGTCCTCGGCAGCGCCGGAGATGGTGATCGGAATGCTCACACCCATCAGGTCGCCAAGATCCTCGCCATCGGCAAACTCGGGCTTTTCAAACACGCGTGCCTTGAGCGTGAAATCCAGGTCCTGGTCCACCAGGTCTGCGGTTCCACCACCCGTCAGGCGAATGAACGGTATCTGTATATTCATGCGGTCGCTGGTCAGAACGCCCTGCGCCATCCGGCCGGTGATCTCGAGCTCGGTAATTTCCGTTTGCTGCTTGCCGCTGCTTTCCGGTGGAGGCTCGCCCTTGAGCCGCGCCCTTGCGACCCGAATCTCGTGCCAGATATCCATGCCCTGGTAAATGCCGTCGGCCAAACTGAAGCCCACCGTGCCCGCCAGGCTCTTCCTGAGCGCCAGGTCGGTATTGCCCCGGGCGGTGGCATCGATACGCGCCTCCATCAGTCCGTCCAGGCTGGATGTCGACATCAGATCCGTGAGCAGCGGGCTGGCCTGTACGGCGGTAATCTTCTGGCTGAGGCTCAGACTGGCCACATCGCCGGTAACATCCAGCACGATGCGCCCGGCATACTGGCCTCCGTAGAGCGCTGCGCTGACCGGGTCGAGGCTGATAACGCCTTTGGCCGCACCGATTTTTGCCTGCAAATCAGTTAACTGAAGACCGTTGGCCTGCAGGCGCTGCACGCCAAGATCGCCGCTCAACCGCAACTGCCGCAGAAAATCGGTCGGCAGGTCTAGGTCCGTCACAGTGGAGGTGTCTGCTGCCTCGCTGTCGGTTTCGGTGACCGGCGACATGTAACGATCGAGATCCAGCTCATCGGCAATCAGTTCGAACCGGTAGTCCGGCTGGTCAAAATTCCTGACGGTAAACTCGCCGCTGATCTTTGTCTGGTCCAGTTCCAGAACCAGCGCAGAAAGATCCAGCCGGTCCGCTGTAAGCGACCAGTCTGCACCGGCGCTGGCCTGAGCCAGGGCTTCGGGGTCCGCGGTGGTGACAATGGCCGGCTCACCGTCCGGGGATGCAGCCATGGATGCAAGCACCTCGCGCGGTGAAAAAGGCTGTACCGCAACGGTTCCGGCAAGGCGGGTATCCTGCTCCGATACCTCACCGCTGCCGGTCACTTCCAGTTTCACGCCTGCGGCTTCGATCTGTGCCACCAGCTCCTTCAACGTAGTGCGCTGGGCCTGCGGGTCGATGGCAATGGAACCGGCCGTGATTGCAGCTGAAAGCTCAGCCAGCCCGGCAGCAGGTGCTTTCACTGTGTTGTCCAGCCGCAGATCGCGCAGCTCGATACGGGCGGGCTCCGGGTCGAACCGTACATTGCCGGTGAGCATGACGGTTGCGCGGTCTCCGCTGGCCACATCGATCGCGTCGAAGCCGGCTCTCAAATCGAACGGCGACCCGGCGGCAATCTCTCCTGTTTCCAGTGACAGGCCCTCGATCGAAAATTCGGTGCCGGCCTGGGCGTCTTTCCAGGTGATGCCGGCGTTACTCACCGTGATACCGGCCACCGAGAAATCCGCCATATCGACAGCCGGGGAGTCCTCACCCGAATCGACGGCCGGCTCGGCTGCGGCCGTCTCGAATTCCCAGTTGACCGAGGCATCTTTGCGGCGCTCCAGGTTGAGCTGCAGGCCATCGAGATGAATCGCGTTGACCCGCACTTCCTGGCGGGTGATCAGCGGCCACAACTGCAGGCCGACCTCTGCAACGTCGATACTGGCAAATGCCTGGTCGGAAAACCCGGGCAGGCTGCCCAGGCGCATTCCGGCCAACCGCACCCCGCAACACGGGAACAATTTGAGGGAAGGCAGTTCATCGATCTCGGCCTTTCGCCCGGTCTGTTCCGAGACCAGCTCCGTCATCGCGTCTCTATAGTCTTCAGGATCGAAAACAACCATCACGATCAAGGCCAGCACCAGGCTGATCGCAACGATGGCTGCCAGGCCGCCAAACAGGATTTTCATCAGGATTTTCATGGTGCCTATTACAGCACAGATAAGCGGGGTTGGAAGGGCTTCGCAGCCTGAAGAACCCGGCCGGCGCGCGGGCCGGTTTTACGTCCGGGCTAGCAGTCGCCCAGGTGCGGCCGAATGACCGGCGCCTGGCCTGGCTGTTCCGGCGGCCAGTAGGAAACACCGCATAAATGGCGGCGCGATACGCCGCTGTGCTGCCAGGAGCCATCGTTGAAATCGAACGCTGCCAGATCGTCTGTATCGATCAGCGCCGCCAGGGTCGCAGCCGTTGGATAGCCATTCACCATTTCGACGGTGCCGCGGTCGAACTGCAGGTGCCGCGGCTCGCCGCTGGCCTGCCAAACGGCATTGGCACGGCGGACCGCACTTTCGACACTGCCGGAAAGTGCCACAGCCTGGTTGTGCCGGGTATCCTGGCTGCTGTTGACGTAGCGGGGCATGGCAACGGCCGCCAGCATCGCAATACACATCACGATAATGACGACATCGACACGGCTGATTCCGAGCTGTGCAGAAAAGCGGCGCGATGCCATCTGGGGTGTAATCCGGATCACCATAATCATTCCGTGGCCAGCCCCCCGAGCGGGGCAGGAGATCCACTATGCAACCTGTCGCGGCGGGGGTTCCGTGATGCCGGTCGCAAGAACCGAAAGACTTGTCGCCGGCTATCCGGATTTCGTCAAATCCGGCGGATCGGTCTGCGCCCGGCCCGCTCCCTGCTGGTCAGCCTGCTCCGCGAGCACCCGGGCAATGCCCCGCCGGCGGGCAACGGCGATCAATGGGGTATACAGCAGCGCCGGCAGGCAAAGGAGCAGGTCGCGCTGCAGGCCCCGCAGATCATGGTGCCAGGCGATGATTTGCATCACCGCAGACAGGCACAGAAACAGCAGCGCGGCGCGCCAGAACAGCCGGGTGCCAAACAGTCGCCACAATACCCTGTGGCCGATGATCACACGGGCAGAAAATGACAGCCGCCGGTATCGATAGAGACCGGAAGCCGCATTCCTGCTGTCACATTCACCAGGGCGCATATGCCTGCCGCACTCCGTTCGTACACTCATGCCGACCCTGTCACATCTCAACATCGACGAACTGCCGTGTTGAGGCCGCTTTTCCGGCCAATAACACGGGATTGAGTCAAATATGTGAATACCATCTCGGATACCGGGTGATGGACCTCATAGGCTACAGGGTCGGCCAGGCGAGCGAACCCTAATGTCGGAAGTACTCAAGGAAATGGAGGAAGAAGTCGCGGCACTGCTCAGCGCAGCAGGCGTAGGCATCTATCGCTACAACCTGGGGAGTAACGCGCTGACCATGGACGAAAGCTGCCAGGCGCTGTTTGACCTGCCGGGCGGCAAGGCATCGGATTTCGATGCATTCAAAAACCGCATCCATCCGGAAGACCGCGATGGATACCTCGAAGCAGTCAGGCAGGCTGCCGAGGGCGAGGATACCTTTTCCATCGATTTCAGGGTGGTCCGCAGCGACGACACCGTTATCTTTCTCAGCAGCCGGGGGAAGTTTTCACCGGCAATCGCCGGCGGCGCGCCGATTTTCCAGGGCGTTTGTATCGACGTGACGCAGCGCGCGCAACTGGAAGGAGAGCTGCGCAACGCAGAAGCACGAATGCAGCATCTTGCCGATGGCGTTCCGGGGCTTCTGGCCTTTATCGACAAAACCTACACCATTCGATTCCTCAGCTCGCAGTATGAAAACTGGTTCGACGAGCCCCGGGAAAAACTGGTACACCAGCACATTTCAGAGGTGATCGGCCCGGATACTTTCTTGCGGCGCAAGGAAAAATACGACCGGGTCCTGGCGGGTGAAACCATCTGCTATGAGGAAACCCGCCACACCGACTCGGGTGGGGAACGACATTTCACAGTGACCTACCACCCCAGCCGGGACGATGCCGGAGAAATAGACGGCTTCATTTCGCTGCTCACCGATATCACCACTCGCCGCGCAATGGAACAGGCTCTGGAAGACAAGTCGCGGGAACTGCAGCGCTCCAACCAGGAGCTGGAACAGTTTGCCTACGCTGCCTCGCATGATCTGCAGGCGCCGTTACGCGCCATCGAACTCCAGGTTCAGTGGTTAATGGAAGACCTCGAGCACTTCGATAACGGCCGGGTGCAGGAAAACCTGGTGCTGCTGAAAAACAGATCAAGCGATCTGAACGGGCTGCTGCGTGACCTGCTGGCCTATGCACGCGCAGAAAAAAATGTCGGGGAAATCAGGCACACCGATACGAAGGAGCTGACCCAGGACGTTGTCAGACTGCTTGCCGTGCCCGAGGGCATGACGATCGAGATTGATGAAAGTCTGCCGACCATCGCAACTCACCATGCGCCGCTGGCACAGGTTCTGCATCATCTGATCGGCAATGCCATCAGGCACCATCCGGACAAGAACGGCCGTATTCACATCTATGCCGAAGAACGCAAAGACCAGTATGTATTCTCGGTCGAGGACGACGGCGCCGGAATACCCGACGAATTTGCAAAAAAAGTATTTGAGATGTTCCGGACACTCGAAACCGGGGAGTCGCACCAGGGCAACGGCATGGGACTGGCAATCGCCAAAAAGATCATCGAATGGCAGGGGGGACTGATCTGGTTCCAGCCCGGCCCCAGCGGTGACGGCACGGTATTCAAGTTTACCTGGAAGAAACTGGCCGACGCGTCACATCTCACCGGAGCGGGTGATGGGAATCGAACCCACGTCATCAGCTTGGGAAGCTGAGGTAATAGCCATTATACGACACCCGCCGTACCGGCTGTTACGGTAGTTTACCTGCCGCACCGGCGGAACCCAATAGCGCCGACCCGGCAGCTGCGCCGGGCCCCAGACTCCACACCACCGTATCCTGTCGATCGATATCCCTGCCGGAACTGCGGCGGCACGGCTGTTTTCAGAGCAGTTTTTCCAGCCCATCAAGATCGTTGATCACCCGCCAGCTGCCGCCTGATTTTTCCACCTTCGTCTGCCACTCGCCGAGCCGGCCCAGGTATTCGCGCGGATCGATATTGTCGGTACGCAGTTTGGTTACATTCAGGGCGATGACATCGAAGCCATCGAGATCGAAGCGGATATCCCGAACATAGCCCTCTTTAAGATCCTCCTGGAGATCAGAGAAAATCAGGATGGTCTTGGTCCCGGTGTTTTTTTCGTTGAGGTACTCGACTGCCTGCAGCAGTCCGCCGGTAATGTCGGTATAAGGCGATGACTGCACACCATCGACGAATGCGCTGATTTCTTCCGCGAAAATCCGCTTCTGGCGATTAATCGCACTGGGACGATCGACGAAAGAGGCCTTGGCGACAATATCCTTCTCGCTGAAGCTGGCCGTATCGATGCGCGCGACGGCAAAAGTATCGGCCGCATCGAGCCGGGACAGGGTATAGCGAATAATCTGCTCGGCTTTTTGCAGCTCTTCGCGGTAGGTCCCGGAAGTATCCAGCAGCATATAGACCCCGGTATTGGTCTGTTGCGGCGGGGCACACGATGTTATTGCCAGGCATGCGGCAAATACGATCAGGATTTTCATGATGCCAGCCCCCTTTCACAGGTTGCCCCCGGCCGGTTCCCCGGTGGCCCGTTTCGCTCGGTAAGCCATATCGGGATAAACAGCGGCAGGTCATACAGGTGGACGGCGAACGCGCCAAGGTAGCGGCAGGTGTTGCCAAGCAGTCGCAGCGAGAGCGAGATGATTCGCAGGATGCCGATGGCGATCAGACCCACGACGGTGCGCAGCGAATGGACGAAGGTTTCCAGCGGAATCGCCACGAAAGTAAGTGCGAAGGGAAGAATAAAACCCATGCCCATTTGCGACGCCGTGGTAATCCACAGGTACTGGCCGGTCAGCCCGGTCGCGGCATCGTCGCCGCGCAATAATGCACTGGTAGCCAGTTCATCCTGCAACAGCACCTCGCGCATGAAGGCGAGCCCTGCCTCTACGCTGGCCAGCAGAAACAGGATGGAGAACGTGATCCACACCATGCGAACCCGCGTCTTGTCCGGCAGCGCACTGATGACCGGAAACAGGCGGGTGATTCGCAGCGATTCCATCAGGAACAGCCCCATTGAAATCTCGACCATGATGATCACCAGTGCGGCGATATCGGCTGTTCGAAAACCGCCGATCAGGCTGGTTCCACCGACCATCTCGGCCATTGGCCGCGCAATCAGCGAGAAGTTGATGGTCGCACCGCCAACTGCAACCATCAGTACCAGCGCCGACACGAAGAAGTAGACCAGCGAAGAAGAAGACAGCACGGAAACCGACCGGTCCTGCCCGCGTACGATATCCTCATACTCTTTCATATGCCGGTCAATGGTGACGGACCGGCTGAGCAGGCTGTCGACGTTCTTGCCGACCTGGTCCAGTGTCTGCTGGATTCTGCGCCATTCCGGTCGCATCCCGCGCAGGAGCGCATGCCTTTTGCCGCTCGATGCGCGATAAAGATGCATCGCCTCCTGGTGTGCCTTGACCAGCGATTTGTGAATATCGCCCAGCACATTGCCGACCCGCACACGCCCCTCGCGGGCATCGATTTTGGCGACTGCTTCAATGGCTTTCACCCAGCCTGGCGGCTCGGGCGGCACATCGACGGCCTGTCGATGATCGTCCTCGATACGAGCGATGGACTCGCTCAATGCACGGTGCAGGGCCGAGTAGTTGGCCAGGTCCTTGCGGACCGTATCGTTCACCCGGTCGAACTCGCGCTCTACGATTCTTTCCTTGGCTTCGCGACCGGCGGCAAGCAACACATCGCGATTCCGGCGGGCCAGCCTCTCTTCCGTCTGCATCACGGCCCTGGATGCGAAACGCAGGCTGACGTAAAGGGTATTGGCGGCAGCGCGAATTGCCCGGTGCGCCGATAGCCGCGCAAAAAACAGTGCGCTGACCGTCAGCACAATCCACAGCAGTGCCGAAACGGCAGGCCATGGTGTGATATTCAAAAGAAAATCCATATCGGTAACCCCGCTGTCTGGCTGAACATGTAGACCGGTGGCTTTGCGAGCCCCCCTCTCGGGAGGTGTGCCTTTTTCAGATTGGCGGCAAGAGTTTCACAGTCGTAATCCAACTGCAACTCACAGCATCACTGTCTGGCGACAGTCAATCTATCCCTCACGTTATCAGTGAATTACGCGCCTGGCGGTGTACAACATAACGCGAATACGTACTGGGGCTGTGCGAACTGTCGGTAACATAACAGCCGCCATGCGGCTGCACGGCCGTCATCCCGAGCAACTATTCACCGTCATCGAATGGCAGCCGAACGGGCTGTGCCGGCGAACGCGTCCGGGTCATCGCTCAGGTCATCGCCGCAAGGTTATCACCGCAGGGTCATCGCTTCCGGCGGCAAATGATAACTGCCCTTCATGTAGGCCTGCCACGGCCAGTTGGCCAGCGCCTCGGCCTTGTTCAGAAACTCGCGGTCACCTGTCGCGGGTACCAGCGTGCCCGAGGCATACACATATTCGCTGGCGGGCAGGCGCTTTTGCAATATGGCCACACGGTTGCCTTCCATATATGCCTGGTTGCCGCCGTATTGCATGACAGCTCTGCCGGGAAAATCGCCGAGATCGGTGCGGGTCTGATCGATGCCGATGGCCGGCATGTTGCCGCTCACTCCGATCAGCGACAACAGCGTCGGCAGCATATCGATCTGGCTGACTACCCTGCTGATTTTCTGCGGATCGATGGTGCCACCCAGGATAACTCCGGGAATATGAAAACGCTCGATCGGCACAAGCTCCGCACCATAGGTTCGTGAGCAGTGATCTGCAATGACAAGGAATACGGTATTGTCCCAGTAGGGCGAGTTTCTGGCTGTACGGAGAAATTCTCCCAGCGCATGGTCGGCATATTTCACCGAATTTTCCCGTGTCGCGGCGGGGCTGTTGTACGGCTCGATGCTGCCTTCCGGATAATCCCACGGTGAATGATTCGATGTAGTAAACAACAGGCTGAAAAAAGGTTTATCCGCCGGTTGGCGCCGGAAAAAATCATCCGCCAGGCGAAACATATCCCCATCGGACACGCCCCAGCCTCCATCGAATACATCGCCGGTAAAATCGTGCCGCCCGATTATGGTCTGAAAACCGTTGTTGGCAAAAAAGCGGCCCATGTTGTCGAACTGGGGCTCTCCGCCATACAGAAAAGAAGTACTGTAGCCCCGAGCTGCCAGCAACCCGGCCACGGTAAAAAAATTACGTTGCGAGCGCGAAAGCTTTACGGTACTGCGGGCCGTTGTCGGCGGATAGCCCGAAACGACCGCTTCGATACCGCGTACCGAACGGGTACCCGTCGCGTACAGCCTGTCGAACCAGATCCCCTGGTTCTGCAGACTGTCGAGCTCCGGTGTCAGCGGCAACCCTCCAAGAGCACCGACGAACTCCGCACCCAGGCTTTCTTCGAGCACGATGACCAGGTTCAGCGGGCGGTCATAGGAGCGCGTTGCCTGGTGCCGGTGCATGGTCGAATCCTTGCCCTCGACGAACAGCCCGGACGGCAGGAGCATATTGTTCCTGACCGCCGCTACTGCCTCTTCGAACGCAACTTTTCTGTAGGGAAACTGGCTGTCCTCCCGCAGCATTTCATACAGTGCGTACAGGGTGGTATAGGTAGAATTCAGTGCCATCTCGTTTGCAAGCGGATCGGACGAAAATACCACCGTACTGGGGTTCACCGGGCGATGGTCGGTGGTGGACCTGATCGCAGCCAACACGATAAAACCGGTCAGCGGAACAAGAACCAGGGGTGCCCAGATCCGCAGCACGGGAACAGACTGCGTCCTGGCGCGCAACACGCGATTCAGGACGTAGACGGCGATTCCCACGCTGATCGCAGCCATGATCAGCTGCGGTCTGTGGGTCGTCCATAGAGTGCTGAAAATTTCCTTCGGGTAGATCAGGTACTCGATGAACCTGCGGTCCGGCTTCGCATCGAACTCGTTGATGAAAGACGGCGTGGCAAACTCCATGAAAACGACAGCCCCGAGAACGATCAGGCTGTAGACCCGGACAACGGGCATCCAGACAGCGGCGGAAAAGCGGCTGATCATGAAAACCGGGCTCAGTATGGCCGGGACGCCAAGCAGGATGCCCAGCGTAACGATATCGAAACGCAGGCCCTGCAGCAGCACGAAAGGAAAGTGCGACGCCCCCGTTGCCACAACCCGGTCGAACTGCCAGGCGATGATTCCGACTCTTGAGATTTCGAATACGATCAGGCTGGCGAGAGCCGTCAACAGCAGTGGCTCCGCCCAGAGAAAACTATCCCGGAGGCTGCGTTTCAAACTCAGGCCATACATTGCTTCACCAACTTGTTTATGCCCGAATATCGGGCGTCGTGCTCCCGGATTGGAAGCAGTATTCTCCCAGAACAAACTGAAGGCAAGCTTAAGGATTTCTTGCTTTCTCAGGAAATTGGGATACGCTTTTGGCCATCAGTCCGGCAGTAACAGGATCAGGGTATGGGGAATTCGGGCACCACCGGATTGAGGCGGGTATGGAACGCCTTGTTTTATTCCTTCGCGGGTTTTCGCTCCGCATGGCAAAACGAAGCTGCGTTCCGGCAGGAATGCGTTCTGGCGATTATCCTGCTGCCCGCGGCTTTCTGGGTCGGCGAAAATGCCGTGCAGTATGCGCTGCTGGCCGGAACCGTGTTACTGGTTCTGATCACGGAGTTGCTGAATTCGGCTGTTGAGGCAGTGGTTGACCGGATTGGATCCGAGCACCACAAGTTGTCTGGACAAGCCAAGGATATGGGCTCGGCTGCGGTACTTTTGTCCCTGCTGATGACCGGCCTGGTCTGGGCCGTTATCGCCTGGGAAAATTACGGGTCGAATCCCTGGGTTGATTTACTCCGTTAATACCAGAACAGCCGGGTCCGGGTACAGGCTGACCAGGCGATCGCTGCGGTTGACCACGTAACCGGATGACAGTGGATCGGCATCGTCGATCACGATATCGAATACCCGCTCATCAGTCTGGGTATCCACCTCTATCACGCGAGCGGACGACCGGCAGACCTGAATGTTGTCGCTCGGAACACCGTTCTCCTCGCACAGGCCGCCAAAAGTAATCAGGGTATTGCCGGTCTCGGGCAGACGGTCGGCATCTCCGGCAAAAGCTGCGTAGAGAGATTCACCACTTTGATCGAAGCCCCACTCCCATACCTGGGAAACGGTCATGTTGTTCTCATCCACCGAATATTCGACAGCCCGGCTGTTATTGGCATCGGCGGTTACAATCGGCTCGCCGGTAAACGGGCTGGCCTGGCGGTTGCCGTTGTCGAAAACCAGGATCGTTCCCGTCGGCGTCACCTGGGCCCGATGCTGATGATACTGCCAGCGAAACGGCGTGCCTTCCGGGGTTAACAAATACTGTTCAAACCCCGCCCAGTTGGCGTTCGGCCCGAGTATCCACTGCAGCGAGCCGTCTTCACTGGCGAATTTCACGACTGCATCCTGGTTGCGAAGCGATACCACGAACCCGCCATCGGATGCATCCCGGGTAATGGAGTTCACATCGGCCCAGTTCGCAGCGGTCGGCAGGCCTTCGGTGCCATCGTAGCCGATCCTGGTCGGCTTGAGAAGATCGAGAAAATTGTAGCGGTTCACGATCGCGCCGGTGGTGTCGAATTCAACGATCGGCTCATCGCGCACCACCGCCGGGCCGGTCAGATTGACATTGTTCTCATCCAGAGGAAAATTATTCACCGTCGTTGATTCATCGGCAATAGAAGAAAGGTAGGGGCCGCCCGCCGACAGCTTGATGACATCGTCATGGAATTCCGCGACATCCACCGGCATGCTGGATCCCACCGCGGCGTGCGACTGACTGGAATGGTACGAGACGATCTCTTCGCCGGCCATGTCGATTTCCCGGATCAGGCCCCTGGCTGCATCGATGGTCAGGAACTGACCTGTCGGCACCCGCCAGGTCGATGCGTTTGCAGCAGAGGGCATGTACCAGACCACCTTGCCGGCGGCATCGACAATGATGATATAAGCCGTCGATTCATCTTTGCGGGCGGTGTCCAGCAATGTCGGTCCGGGCTCCATGCGGGCAGAATCCGCCAGTAACAGGGAAATCTGCGGAAAATCTGCAGGCAATGGATCGGTCACTATCTGCAACGGGCTGTCGGTCGAAATGAAAATGCCATCCAGTGTCGATACCGTCACGTCGACGCTGTATACGCTGCCCGGTAGCAGGCCCAGAATCGCCTCGGTATGAGCCCGGGTCGTGCCGGGAAAAATGATCGAAAACGCATGCCCCTGGCCATTGTCGAGCCGGGCAGAGAGGGCTGTATTGAGGCTGGTTTCCAGCGTCAGCGTAAATGCCAGCGGGGCTTTGGGATTGGCTGTGACAGCAGGTGCTGTCACGAACTCAAGTACGGGTATTTCACGATCGCCGCTTCCGCAGGCCGCCAGAATCAACGCCAATATTACAGGGGCGGAAAACCGCCCGGCTCGTCCAGTCACTGATGCTATTCCTTTATCGCAATCCAGCCGCGATCCGGGCGCCGTATCAAATCGGACGACCCCCGCTTGACCGCGGTATTCTTGTTATCCATGGCAGGGTACCCTAACTGTACCGATTCCGGATTGCGAATCAATTGATCAACGGGATAAATCGACGTGGAAACCAGTAACAGGCGGGTGCGCAGTTTTGTACGCCGCGCAGGGCGATTGACGCCGGCACAAAGGCGGGCCCTGGACGAATACTGGCCGCAGTTCGGCATCGACTACAGCGTGGAACTGCTCGACTTCGCCGGCATTTTCGGGCGCACTGCAGAGCGTGTGATGGAGATCGGCTTTGGTAACGGCAGTCTTCTGGTGCAGCGTGCAGCAGCCCATCCGGAGCAGGATTTTCTCGGTGTGGAAGTCCACGAGCCCGGTGTCGGACATTGCCTGCTTGCGCTGCAGCAAGCGCAGCTGACGAACGTGCGCCTGCTGCGCCATGATGCCATCGAGGTACTGATGCACCAGATCCCGGACCGGAGCCTGTCCGAGGTCGACCTGTTCTTTCCGGACCCCTGGCCAAAAAAGCGCCATCATAAACGCCGTATCGTCCAGCCGGCTTTCGTCGCATTGATCGGCCGGAAGCTGGTGGCCGGGGGGCTCTTTCACGCGGCGACCGACTGGCAGGACTACGCCGACCATATAGAGACCGTGATGCGACAAAACAGCGCTTTTGCGCCAGTCGAGAATGCTGCAATCGACCGGCCGAAAACACGCTTTGAGCGGCGCGGCGAGGGGCTGGGACACGATATCCATGAAAGGATTTATCGTTACCACGCAGTGTATCCAAAGCCCCCCAAATGAGTTATAAATAAGTCAGCGCTGCTGCTTTTGGCAGCGCTCGAAATGCCCTGTTCATGCACTCGAATTGTCGGGCTCACATGGACAAGAACCGGTAATACTGATCATGGGATAGCATATCCGGAAATAGGCGTCTGGTATCGTCGCGAAAACGGCAGCCTTTTTGAGGTTGTCGCGGTCGATGAAGAAGATGGCACAGTCGAAATACAGTATTTCGATGCCACGATAGAAGAGATTGAGCTGGATCGGTGGCAGAAACTGAAACTTGAAGCTGCCGTTGCTCCGGAGGACTGGTCGGGGTCGGTAGATGTTAATTTCGAAGATCTTCCGGAAGCCGAAAGCCAGGGCAAACGAACTGCTCAGTCTCAGCTGATTATTCTCGATCGCTTCGAGTAGTACCGCCGGCGTCCCCATCAAGCGGCGTGGCACCGCCGAGGGGATTTTTTTATTCGCTACTCTTGACGGCATTTTACGGCGATAATCGCTGCCCATATGCAGGCATCCCCGCAAGATATCCAGCCGACCGGTACACCTCCAAAACGACCTTGGCAGGAAATCCTGTTCAATCGCCACAACCTGATCTGCCTGTTCCAGGGATTCTCGTCAGGACTTCCACTGTATGTGCTGTTTACGCTGGTACCGGCATGGTTGCGCTCCGAGGGCATCGACCTGGCCTCGATTGGCCTGCTGAGCCTCGTCACGCTGCCCTATACCCTCAAGTTTGCCTGGGCACCGCTGCTGGACCGCTACCGGCCGCCTTTTCTGGGCCGCAGACGCGGCTGGACGCTGAGCACGCAAATCCTTTTGCTGGTTGGCATCGGCCTGCTGGGCACCTGGGAGCCGGACATTTCGATCCGGAATATTGCACTGCTGATGTTTCTTGTCTCGCTGTTCAGCGCAACACAGGATGTCGCGCTCGATGCCTACAGACGTGAGATGCTTTCAGACGACGAACTGGGCATCGGCAACTCATTTTTCATCAATGCCTACCGGTTGTCGGGGTTTGTTTCCGGATCTCTGGCACTGATTCTTTCGGACAGAATTCCCTGGGCGGCGGTCTACTGGATCGTGGCAGGTTTTATGGTGGTAGGAATCGTTACCACATTCGCGGTCGCCGAAACCAGCGATGATTCCGCCGCGCCGAAATCTCTGCGGGAAGCGGTGCTCGACCCTTTTGTAGAGTTTTTCTCCAGGGATGGCTGGCGCTCCGCACTGTTGGTACTGTCATTCATCGTTTTCTACAAGCTCGGCGACAGTATGGCCACCGCCCTGCAGACGCCTTTTTTCATCGACCTGGGCTTTACCCGCACCCAGATCGGCGTGATCGTGAAAATAGCCACTACCTGGTCCGCGATAGCCGGCGCTGCTCTGGGTGGCTTCGTGATGCTGAAAATATCCATTAACCGGGCGCTATGGCTGTTTGGAATCGTCCAGGTAGTGACCATCATGGGGTTTGCCATGCTGGCCCATATCGGCAACGATCCGGTCGCACTGTTCATCGCCGTCAGCGCCGAGTATCTCGGCGTCGGCCTGGGGGGAGTCGCCCTGGCAGCCTTTATGGCAAAGCAGACCAGCCTGCGCTTCACTGCAACGCAACTGGCGCTGCTGACCAGTGTTTCGGCCATTTCAAGAACGCTGGCCAATGCAACCACCGGCTATATCATTGAAGCGATCGGCTACTTCAGTTTCTTCCTGTTCTGCATGCTGCTGGCGCTGCCCGGCATGCTGTTGCTGTTCTGGGTAGCACCATGGTCGGAACGGGATACCGCCGCGAGTCAATCGAGGTCGTAGTCGATGATCAGCGGCGCATGGTCCGAGAACCATTTGTTCTTGTAGACCCTCGCCTTGCGTGTCGTGCCGGCCAGATTCGGGCTCAATACCTGGTAGTCGATCCGCCAGCCGACATTGTTTGCCCGCGCCTGGCCGCGATTGGACCACCAGGTATATTCATCGGCACCGGTATTCACCTCGCGAAAGGCATCGACAAACTTTTGCGGCCCGAATAACTCATCCATCCAGGCACGTTCTTCCGGCAGGAATCCGGAATTTTTCTGGTTGGAACGCCAGTTTTTGATATCGATCTTTTTATGCGCGATGTTCCAGTCACCGGCAATGATATAACGCCGGCCATCCGCAGCAAGCTGCTTCAGGTGGGACATGAACCCGTCCATGAACCTGTACTTGGCTTCCTGCCTGATCTCGCTGGAAGACCCGGAAGGAGCATAGAGAGAGATGACGCTGAGATCATCGAAGCGTGCCTCGATATAGCGCCCTTCGCTGTCGAATTCTTCACAGCCGTATTCATAGATCACAGCGTCCGGCTCCTGCCGGCAATAGATGGCAACCCCGCTGTAGCCTTTTTTCTCGGCATCCTTGAAATACCGGTGATAGCGCAGCGGCTTGAATACCTTGTCATCCAGCTGGTGAACCTGGGCTTTGGTTTCCTGGATGCAGATGACGTCAGTCGACTGCCGCTTCATCCAGTCGAAAAAACCTTTTCGCGCAGCAGCGCGTATTCCATTGACGTTCGCTGTTATCACTCTCATGGGTCTGGCCTGTTCTTTCCTCCGTGCCGGGTGTGCGGTACTCTAGCAGAGACAAAACCGCCAGACCTGAAATCCGCAGACATCGCGAATACCCATGCTTCCGTACAAATCCGAATTTATTGAACTTTCTCTTGAGATAGGTGCGCTGAAATTCGGCCAGTACACCCTGAAATCCGGGAGAGTCAGCCCGTATTTTTTCAATTCCGGCCTGTTCAACACCGGCTATGCCGTTGCAAAGCTCTGCCGCTACTACGCCGCTGCCGTGGCAAATTCGAATATCGAATTCGACATGCTGTTCGGCCCGGCCTACAAGGGCATCCCGCTTGTCGCCCTGACAGCTGCCGCACTGGCCGAGCATCATGACTACGACGTTCCGTTCTGCTTCAACCGCAAGGAAATCAAGAATCACGGCGAAGGCGGCAGCACCATCGGCTCTCCGATCGAAGGGCGGGTCCTGGTCATCGATGACGTCATCACCGCCGGAACGGCCATCAGGGAGACGGCTGAACTGATTCACCAGGCGGGCGGCGAGGTTGCCGGTGTGGTGATCGCGGTCGACCGGCAGGAACGCGGCAGCGGCGAACTGTCCGCCGTACAGGAGGTTCAGGAATCGCTCAAGGCGCCGGTGGCCAGCATCATCCAGCTCGAGGACCTGATCGAGCACCTCGAAACCAGCAAGGAGGATGAGCAGTTTCTCCCGGTTGTGGCGGATTACAGACAGCGCTACGGCGTCTGAAGCTCTTGTATTAAAAGAAATTTCCGCTGTACCTGCGCCTACTGGACAGATGTAGACGTGGTTCACTGTTTTAATCGGCACCAAGGGGTGATAATGTTTAGCGGTTCGCTGACTGTAACGGCGAATCGCCTGGGCAAAGCTAACTTAGGGCGGTTAATGAGCGGCATATCCAGACTTCTGGCCAGCATGGTAGTTCTTTTGCTGTGTACCGAGGCAAGTCTTGCTGCGGACGGCGAAATGTATCGCTGGGTCGACGACGAGGGCGTCGTTCATTTCTCTGACAGTATTCCACCGCAGTACTCGAAGCTGAACCGCGAGGTTCTCAACCAGCATGGCGTTACGGTAGACGTCCTCGCCGGCGAAAAAACCGAACAGGAGCTGATTGAAGAACAGCAGCTGGCCGCATTGAAAGAGGCCGAACAAAAACAGCTGGAGGAAGCGGCGCAACGAGACCGTATTCTGCTGACCACCTATCTGTCGGTCGATGAGATCGAACGGCTTCGCGATCGACGGGTGGAGCTCATGGAAGGGCAGATCAGGGTAACGGAAATCTATCTGACCAACCTGCGCGCCAAACTCGTAAAACTGCAGCGTGAGGCCGAGCCCTACCGGCCCTACAACATTGACCCCGATGCGCCTCCCATCAACGAAAGACTGGCGCGGGAGCTCTCGGACACGCTGGATTCGATCATTCTCTACGAGAAGAACCTGGCCGGCGCACGCACACAACAGCTTGCCAGCGTGGCGAAATTCGCTGCCGATATAGAGCGATTCCAGGCATTGAAAGACAATAACTGGTCGAATAACTAGCCTGGTTCGCGGCCGCAGCCCTGGCGGGCTGCCGGGTTATTTCACCTAATGGCGCCCCGTATGGCCAAAGCCGCCGGCACCTCGTTCTGTCGAACGGAATTCTGCGACGACTTCGAACTGGACCTGAATCACCGGGACGAAAACCATTTGCGCCAGCCTGGCGCCAGGTTCGATCACAAACGCGGTATGACCCCGATTCCAGCAGGAAACGAATACCTGGCCCTGGTAGTCCGAATCGATCAGGCCAACCAGGTTCCCCAGCACGATGCCGTGTTTGTGGCCCAGCCCGGAACGCGGCAATAATGTTGCCGCCATTTCCGTATCCGCCATATATATCGCGATTCCCGTCGGCACCAGCGTCGTCTGGCCGGGCTCGAGCGTAACCGCCTCATCGAGGCAGGCGCGCAGATCGACACCTGCCGATCCTTCAGTGGCATATTCCGGCAGCGGGAACTCGGTTCCCACCCGCTGGTCGAGAATCTTCAGCTGTACTGTCTTTCGCGTCATTTCCGGGCCGCCGGCTGATGCAGGGGAATGGGTGCTTTTCGGGTCCCGGTATAGCAGGCCGCGATCAGGCGAATCAGATGGCGCGCCAGTTCTGTCTTGGGCATTTCTTCCAGCTCCTGTCGATCATCGGTACTGATCACGCAAACACTGTTGCTGTCCTGATCGAAGCCCCTGCCTGCGCCTACCAGGTTGGCAACGATCATATCCAGATGCTTGGCAACCAGCTTCTCACGGGCATATTTTTCCAGGTGCTCCGTTTCGGCCGCAAACCCGACCGAAAAAGGCCCGTCCGGCAACGCGGCAACCGCGCCAAGGATATCTTCTGTCCTGACCATTTCAATGCGGGTACTGGCGCCGGTTTTCTTTATTTTCTGCGGTGCAACGCTGTCCGGGCGATAATCGGAAACAGCGGCAGCACTCACAAAAATATCCGTATCGCTTATTCTCGCCATCGTCGCGGTATACATATCGGCTGCAGATTCTACATCGATACGCTCAACGCCTGCGGGTGTCGGCCGGGATACCGGGCCGGCAATCAATACCACCCGGGCGCCCGCGCCCGCCGCCGCCCGGGCAATTGCAAAACCCATTTTCCCGGAACTGCGATTGCTGATGAAGCGCACCGGATCGATCGGTTCGCGGGTTGGCCCGGCGGTCACCAGCAGCCGCACGCCCTCGAGCAGGCCCAGGTTCGCCATACCGGAATCCCTCGTCAGCTGCTCGACAATCTCCGCGGGCTCGACCATTCTGCCCGGACCGGTATCGCCGCAGGCCTGTTCACCCTCGGCCGGACCGATAATTCTGACATCGCGGGATTCCAGTAACGCCCGATTGTCCTGCGTGGCGTCATTGCGCCACATCACCTGGTTCATTGCCGGCGCAAGAAACAGCGGTGTCGGAGCCGCCAGGCACACCGTTGTCAGAAGGTTATCCGCCCTGCCGGCCGCCAGCTGTGCCATGACATTGGCTGTCGCAGGAGCAATCAGGATCAGATCGGCCCAGCGGGCCAGCTCGATGTGGCCCATGGCAGCCTCTGCTTCATCGTCCCAGAGGTCGTTACGCACCGGATTGGCCGATACCGCCTGGAATACGGTTGACGAAACCAGCTTCTCGGCGCTGACAGTCATCACCACACGTACCTCGGCACCCTGCGCACGCAAACGGCGAACGATGTCCGGGCTTTTATAAGCGGCAATGCCGCCGGTGACGCCCAACACTATGTGTTTACCTTGCAGCGAACTCATTGTGTACTCCGATAGCCTGTAATTGTAGATGCCGCCCCGCCGGACCGAAGATCGGGCGGGCCGCGTGCGAACACCAAGATTACCGGAAATCGGGACGATTGCACCGTGATTTGTGCCGACAGGCGCCAGATTGGCGGCTATGCGACAGGCTCCGGGACGGCCAGAATGACACGCAATGAGCCGTCATCTGATCAAAAACTGGCCCGCGGCCGAACGACCGAGAGAACGCCTGATCCACGCCGGCGCCGAGAAACTCTCCGATTCCGAGCTGCTGGCCGTCATCCTGGGGCGCGGTGTTTCCGGAGTCTCGGCACTGGAACTGGGCCGGCAACTGCTGACCAGCTTCGGTGGAATGCGAGGAGTGCTCAACGCCGACCGCCAGGATCTCGAGAAAGTGCATGGCATGGGGCCCGGCAAATCCGCAGCGCTTACCGCGATCAAAGAGTGCTGCTGCCGGTTTCTGCAGGAGAAGCTGACCCCGGGCGATGCGATCGCCTCACCGCGCGACAGCCGCAATTTCCTGCTGGCGCGGCTTCGCGACCGGCCGCATGAAGTGTTCTGCTGCCTGTTCCTGGACAATCGCCACCGGGTACTGGCATTCGACGAGCTGTTCCGCGGCACCATCGACAACACCACGGTTTATCCCCGCGAGGTGGTCAAACAGGCGCTGCAACGCAATGCGGCAGCAGTGATCCTGGCCCATAACCATCCTTCCGGCGTGGCTGAACCCAGCCAGGCGGACCAGCTCATTACCCGGCGAATCCGCGATGCCCTGGATCTCATCGATGTCCGCTTGCTGGATCATTTCATTGTCGGTGACGGGACCTGCACATCGCTGGCCAGCCGCGGCATGCTGTAGAGGTCAATTGCCGGCAAAGCGGCGAGAAAATACAGACCAGACGCCGATTTACCTTGCCTATAGAGCCCCAGACTGGTATAAAAATGCGCCTTGCGCTACACGCGTAGCGACAAGTATTTGATTAAAAAGAGGTTCGTCATGTCCCGTGTCTGCCAGGTAACCGGAAAACGTCCGGTCGCCGGAAATAATGTGTCTCACGCCAATAACAGAACCCGGCGCCGGTTTCTGCCCAACCTGCAGAACCACCGTTTCTGGGTGGAAAGCGAGAAGCGTTTCGTGAAGCTTCGTATTTCCAGGAAAGGACTGCGAATCATCGACAAGCACGGCATCGAAAAAGTACTTGGCGATCTGCGCGCACGCGGCGAAAAGGTCTGACCCGGAATATCAGGTCGAGAACATCCAACCGGATCTCTGAGCAGATCGAGGAGACAAAATGAGAGACAAAATCAAACTGGTTTCCAGCGCCGGCACCGGGCATTTTTACACCACCACCAAAAACAAGCGCCTGCACCCGGAGAAAATGGAAGTTAAAAAATTCGATCCCAGGGTACGTAAACACGTGACCTACAAGGAAGCGAAGATCAAATAGAAAAACCCGCCGTTCGGCGGGTTTTTTACATCAGGAAGTCACGCCTCGTCAGGCCGGCTGCAGCCTGCAGCCACGCAGATGCGCAGAGAAATCCTGCAGGGCCTGAACGCCACTGGCCTCGGCCCGGGCACACCAGTCCCTGAGCTGGCCAACCAGTTTTTCATTGCTGACGTTCGCCTGTTGCCACAAGGCACTCAGCTGCTCACGATACTCGTGCACGGTTCTCAAGGCCTGGTTGTTTTCGAGCACCTGCGCCAGGCGGGCCTTTGCAGCATCGTCCATCATGCCGGGCCAGCGCAACAACAAACGCCGCGCGCGATTCAGCAGTTCATCGCCCCGGGCATGCGCCTCGAACCTCAGAACCGGCAAGGTCACCTTGCGTGAGTAGTCGCGCAGGATATGCATCCTGTTTACCATGACAGCGCGCAAAGTCTCCAGATCCACCTGTTGCGGCGTATCGACGAACTGTGGTTTGGGCGCCATGCGCCTCACCTTGCACAGCCCCATTGAGCGCAGCACACTGATATACATCCAGCCGATATCAAACTCCCAGGAACGCATCGAGAATTTTGCCGCTGTCGGGAATGCGTGATGATTGTTATGCAGTTCCTCGCCGCCGATCAACAGACCCCAGGGATAAAGATTGGTCGATGCATCGTCGGTCTGGAAGTTCCGGTAGCCGGTAGCGTGTCCGAGACCATTGATCACACCCGCCGCGAAAACCGGCATGGTCAGCATCTGGACGGCAAAAACGATAATGCCGGGGACACCGAAAAGAAACAGATCGATAAAAAACATCAGCGCGATACCCAGGTACGAATAGCTGTAGATGTTTCTTTCCAGCCAGTCGTCAGGGGTGCCACGAGAATACTTTTCAACGGTTGCCGGATTGCGCGCTTCGGCGCGATACAGCTCATAACCCTCGAGCAGGACCTTGCGCAGACTGAATACCACCGGGCTGTGCGGATCGCCCTGCTGCTCGACAAATGCATGGTGTTTCCGATGCACTGCAACCCATTGCCCGGTGACCGCACCGGATGTCAGCCAGACCCACAGACGAAAAAAGTGCCGCAGCGCCGGGTGCAGATCAACGGCCCGATGGGCCTGGTCCCGGTGCAGATACAGGGTGATGGCCATCATGGATACCTGGACCATCAGCAAAGTGATGCCCGCATATCCCCAGAAACTCAGATTCAATACACCGTACAGGTAGTCAGTCATTCGCGCGATTTCTCCACAAAACATTCAACGTGCGGCACTATAGCCGAACGGCCCGGCGGCTCCAAGGAGCGCCGTAGCAATTTTCGAACGCCAGTCAGCGAGGATATATTGTTGTCGAAAAAACAACGCCCGACGAAGCCACGCCTGCCGGAATGCAGCATGCCGGGCGCAATCCGGAACCCGGCTCACGCCGGCAACACTCCCTGATTCTCATGCCCGAATTACCGGAAGTCGAAACCACCCGCCTCGGTATTGCGCCACGAATCACCGGCCGGCGTATCGACCGGCTGGAAATACGACAACGACAGTTGCGCTGGCCCATACCGCAGGACCTTGAGGCCGGGCTTGCCGGCGCCCGTATCGATGCTGTCCAGCGGCGTGCCAAGTACCTGCTGCTGCGGACCGCGCGAGGCACAGCCCTGCTGCACCTGGGCATGTCGGGAAGCTTGCGGCTGGTAACGAAAAAAGTACCGCCGGGCAAACACGACCATGTCGATTTCATTTTCGACGATGGCACGGTACTGCGCTTCAATGACCCGCGACGCTTTGGCTGCCTGCTGTGGACCGATACCGATCCGCTACAGCATCGGCTGCTGGCAAATCTCGGGCCGGAGCCGCTTGACGATGACGCACCAGGCCATCCATCCACCATCGATCGATTCGACGGTGACTATCTTTACAGGCAAAGCAGGGGACGGCGAATTGCAATTAAGCAACATCTGATGAACGCACACATCGTCGTCGGTGTCGGCAATATCTACGCCAGCGAAGCATTGTTTCGCGCCGGCATCCACCCTGCCAGGGCCGCAGGACGAGTCTCGAGACCACGCATGGAACGGCTGGTGACCGCGGTAAAAGAAGTACTGACACAAGCCGTACAAGCCGGCGGCACGACGCTGCGTGATTTTTCCAACGGCGATGGCCGGCCGGGCTACTTCAGCCGGGAACTCAGGGTCTATGGCCGGGCCGGGCTTCCCTGCATGAACTGCGCGGCACCTGTGCGCCAGATCAGGCAGGGGCAGCGAGCCACGTTCTATTGCGCAAACTGCCAAACCTAGAAACAGAGCGGAGCTGGGGGCAGGGTCCCGGGCAGTCAGGGCGAGAGGGCGCAGGGCGGTTGCCGGTTCAGAGACTGTAGCCGGTCGGCCAGTACCTCAAACACCCCGCCGTACCCGGATGGCCCGCGTGTCTCAGAAC
>JAJRXW010000095.1 GCA_024276095.1 Gammaproteobacteria bacterium | reverse complement strand
ACCAGAGGCAAAAGCCCCAGCAGTGACCCATCGGTCCCGGCGCCTTGCGCCCAGGCATCTTGTATTAACCAGTTCATAACCACTCTCTGAGCCTGACGGCTCTCTGACGGACATCTGAAAAAGCCTGCTTTTCATCAGCCCCGGTAAAAAGGCGCCGTATTATGGCATAGATGCCGCGAATTGCTCAGGGGTCAGGGCCCGGCCGCTGCCGAAACCTCCTGCAGCAGGGCCTCGAGGCTGCCTGCCGGAATCGCCTCGCGGATACGCCGCATCAGGTCGAGGTAATAGTGAAGATTGTGGATGGTGGCCAGCCTCGCGCCAAGAATTTCGCCACATTGGTTGAGATGCCGAAGGTAGGCCCTGCTGTAGTTCCGGCAGGTATAGCATGCGCAGCCCGGCTGGACCGGGTCCGGATCGTCCCGGTAACGGGCATTGCGAATTCGAACCACGCCAAGATCGGTAAACAGGTGCCCGTTGCGCGCATTGCGCGTCGGCATCACGCAATCGAACATGTCGATTCCGTGGCTGACCGCTTTAACAATATCCGCCGGGGTACCCACTCCCATCAGATAACGTGGCCTGTCGGCCGGCATCATCGGCACACATTGCTCAAGAATCCGCGCCCGCTCCTCCCCGCTTTCCCCCACCGACAGCCCGCCGAGTGCATAGCCATCAAAGCCGATGCGCTCCAGCCCCTGTAAAGACTCCGCCCGCAAAGCCGTATACATGCCGCCCTGAACGATGCCGAAAAGCGCATGGCCCCGCCCGCGACTGCTGCCGGCATCGAAAGCCGTGCGGCTGCGCGCGGCCCAGCGCAATGAGCGCTCCATCGATGCCCGCGCCTCGGCTTCGGTGGCCGGATACTTCGTACACTCATCGAAAATCATCTGGATATCGCTGCCCAGCTGTGCCTGAACGGCCATGGCCGTTTCCGGATCGAGGAATACCTTGCGGCCATCGACGGGCGCCCGGAATTCGACGCCCTGCTCGGAAACCCTGGTGCGGGTTGTCAGGCTCCACACCTGAAATCCGCCCGAATCCGTCAGAATCGGGCCATCCCAGTGCATGAAGCGATGCAGGCCGCCGTGTTTTTCGATGAGTTCACCGCCCGGCCGCAGCATCAGGTGAAAGGTATTGCCGAGAATGACCTGCGCGCCTACCTCCTGAAGCTCCTCGGGGGTCAGCGCCTTGACCGTACCGTAGGTACCCACCGGCATGAACGCGGGCGTTTCAATGAGGCCGCGCGAGGTCGTCATCCGGCCGCGCCGGGCCGGGCCACCGCCACCGCAAGCGCCCAGCAGATCGAAACGGAACGGCTCATTCGTCACAGTGCGGCTCCGTTTGCCCGTTCGATCAGCATGGCGTCGCCATAGCTGAAAAAACGATAGCGGTGCATCACGGCATGCCGATAGGCCGCCAGCATCCTGTCGGTACCTGCAAATGCGCAAACCAGCATCAGCAACGACGATTCCGGCAGGTGGAAATTGGTGACCATGGCATCGGCGACCCTGAACCGGTACCCGGGCCTGATGAAAAGCTCGGTCTCCCCCGCAAAGGGCGCCAGCTCTGTCGCAGCAGTTGCCGCAGCAGCGGTGGTCCGGCGCTGTTTTTCCGGCCGGGATTCCGCCGCCAGCGCAGCCGTTTCCAGTGCACGCACGACGGTCGTCCCGACCGCAATCACCCGGTGCCCGCCCGCCCGTGCGACGGCAACGGCGGCACACAGATCGTCCGGCACCTGGACTCGCTCGGAATGCAGCCGCCCCGCCGCCAGTTGCTCCGGTTGTAACGGACGAAAGGTGCCCGCACCCACATGCAATGTCAGGGCAGCGATACGCACGCCTTTTTGTTGCAGCGCTTCCAGCAACGGCCTGTCGAAATGCAGCCCCGCTGTCGGAGCCGCTACTGCGCCGTTTTCCCGGGCATAGACGGTCTGATAGCGCTGTTTGTCCTCCGCGGTATCGGGCCGCTTGATATACGGGGGCAGCGGCATGTGGCCATGAGTCGCCAGTGCGCGATCCATATCGCCGGAAAACTTCAGTATGAAAAACTGGCCGTCACGGTCCATCACCTGTGCGGTCGTACCGCCATCGAATTCGAGCGTGGTTCCGGGAACCGGAGAACGGCTGGCGCGCAGCTGCACGCGCGCCAGCCCCTGTCCCAGATCCCGTTCCAGAAGCATCTCGATCCTGCCCCCGCTGGCCTTCCTGCCGTACAGCCGGGCCGGGACCACGCGGGTATCGTTGAGCACCAGCAGGTCCCCGGGATTCAGCAGGCCCGGCAACGACGGGAAACCGGTATCTTCGAGTATTCCCTGGCGATTGACGTGCAGCAAACGACTGGCGGTTCGGTGCTCCAGCGGTTGCTGGGCAATCAGCTCCGGCGGCAAATCATAATGAAAGTCCTGCAACGACATGGGGCCGCATGATACAGACCCTGCCCCCGGCGTGCTCTTCAGGGTACCCCCGCGGGAGCGGCGTTGTCAGGTTCGTGCAGCAGGAGCGGTCAGCGGCGGCACTGCATCCGGTGGTTCGATGCGGTGCAGATTGTGTACCGGACCACGTCCCGGCCGCCATCCCGGCCTTTCGTCGGGACGCTGCTCACGATATCGATAAGACTGCCTGCTCTGCTCGGGCAGGCGAATCGATAGCGTACGCTTCTTCTTGTTTCGAATAATGCCGATCTGCAGATCCTCGCCCGGTGCATATGAGCGCAGAATACGCATTGCATGATCCGGACTGCGGGGAACACGCTCACCGATACTGACGATGACGTCGCCATCTTCCAGCTGCAACTGCGGATCGTCCGGCGCCCGGACCACCAGCAGACCCTCATCGGCCTTGAAATATTTTCCGAGGCCGGGCGTCAGCTCAACCAGTTCCATGCCGGAAAACATGCTGTGACTCCGCCAGCTGAACCGGAACGGAAGATCGCTCAGATCCGGCATCTCGCCGTCCCAGCGTTCCAGAAACTCGGGCGCATACCCCTGCGGCAGCATGTCCTCGGTCAGTTCCCCTGCTTCGACAGTCGTTTCCCTGGGCTCGTCGCCGCGTTTGTAGGTAATCGTCAGCTGGTCGCCCGGCTCGACCGAGCGCATGAACCTGAGCAGTTTCCGGTTCGCCCGCCAGGCAGCATCGGCCGCCAGGCTCGTACCGTTCACGGACAACAGGAGATCGTCACTGCGGATGCCCGCTTCGTCCGCCGGTCCACCCGGCGTCACCGCCACGACCAGCACGCCCTCAACGGCGCCGCCATGCCGGTCTCCCGCCGAGATATTCACGCCCAGCACAGCACGCCGCATTTCCATGGGATCGTCGGTCGATACATACACTTCAAGGTCCGACTGGGCCGCTGCCGGGGCCAGGTAAAAACAGACTGTCAGGGCCGAGACGAACAGGTAAAGCAATCGACTCCGGAACAAATGCCTCCGGTCTTCGAGCAGGTTATTCCTTACGGCTGGCTTCGTCATTGTCTTCTCCATCCTTAAAATGCGTAGTATCTGGATTCCACATAGCGGGCACGCAGCAGCCGGTTCATCAGCTCCACGCGCTGCTGCCACAGTTCTGCCGCATCCCGCTCGGCAAGACCTGCCGAACCCGCCTGGTTCAGCTTGTAGTCAACCAGCGCAATCCGGTCCTGCAACTCGACAATCGGTGCTGCCGTATCCATGCGCCGGACCGCCGGACTCCGCGGCATCTGCCGCAACGCCTGTTCCAGTTGCCGGGATTTCTCCCGCAACCGCCCGACATCTGTTTGCACGGACATTGCCGCCCCCGGATCGCCCCCGGGCACCGCCCCGGCTGCTGACTGGCGCTGTACATCCGGCGAAAACCCGACGTTGATTGCCACCACGGCAACCAGTGCGGCACAGGCAGCCGTTGCCAGGCCCATCGCCATCCGCCGGGAAAAGCGTGGCCGTTTTTCCCGGACGGCAGCGACGATTCGAGACCAGCTTTCAGCCGGCATCTGCAAATCCGGCATTTCGCGCAGCGCCAGCCGCTGCCCGCGCAGCAACCTGAGCTGAACAGCGACCTTCGGGTCGGATTCAAGTTCACGTTTGCGTTCGGGGTCGAACAGGGGATCGTCCTGCAGTGCCAGCAGTTCTTCGGTAGTTACTTTCATCCTTCTGATTCCATTGGTTTCCCTGCGGATTCGCAGGCCGGCGGCGTCGGCTGGTCCACCGTGTCCGGTGCCATCGCGCTGCCGGAGGACGGCATGACAGGCACATCTGCTGCAAGTACTTCCTGCAGGCGCTGGTGCGCCCTTGCCAGTTGAGATTTCGAAAAGCTCGTGGTCATTTCCATCATCGTGCCGATTTCACGATGTGTATAACCCTCCACATCGTGCAGCCAGACAACGACCCGGCTGACCGGTGTCAGATGCTCCAGCGCCGACTCCAGATCCATTCTCAGATCCATCGGCGATTCCGCCCGGTGATGACTGTCTGCATCTTCAGCAATGCCGGACCACGCAACCGCGCCAAGTTCCGTCATATCGCCTGCCAGCGTGCCCCGCCTGTTCCAGGCCGACCGCATGTACATCAGACATTTACTGACGGCAATCCGGCGTACCCAGGTTGCCAGCGATGCCTCCTGCCGATAACTGTGGATGCTGCGAATCACTTCGACAAAAGTTTCCTGCAACACATCATCGGCATTCTCTGCCGAGCCGGTCATGCGACGTGCCAGCGTGTAGACCGGATTACCCAGGGTACGAAAAATAATCTCATGTGCTTTCATGTCCCCGTGACGGGCGCGGGCGACAATTGCTGGGTCGACAGATTTGTTGGCAAAACCGGACATATCGAAGAATTAGATGCCAAAGCAACCCAAAAGGTTGCACATGGACGCACGACAGGTCACGCGGTATGCTTCGGGCCGCTGCGCCGGGGTGGCGGAACTGGTAGACGCGCCGGACTCAAAATCCGGTTCTGGTGACAGAGTGAGAGTTCGAGTCTCTCTCCCGGCAGTGCCTTACGTATCCCGTGCCCCTGACCGGACCCGCATTCCCGCGGACAGCCGCTTAATTCCTGCCATAACAGGCTGAAAAACAGGCCCATTGAAATT
>JAJRXW010000094.1 GCA_024276095.1 Gammaproteobacteria bacterium | reverse complement strand
GGTTTTTCTCGGCCTGGCCGCCTGTAATCCGACTTCGCGCCCGGCCGCTACCGAACCGTCTGCCGAAATGCCTGCCCGTGCCTGGCCGGCTCCGCCAGCCGCGCCACGGTATGTGTTCGTCAACGAGTTTTCAGAACCGAAAGACCTGGGGATTCGAAAATCGTTCTGGGCCCGGTTGGCAGGCCTGGTGGCGGGGGCTGCCGCACAACAGATGGTTCGGCCCATGTCGGTGGTCGCAACCGATCATGGCCGGATGATTTATGTGGCCGATCCGGGCGTCCAGGGGGTGCACCGCTTCGATCTTCGCCGCGGCAGGTATCGATTGCTGCGTCTCGATCAGGGCCGGCTTTTGCCTTCGCCGGTAGGACTGGCCGTTTCGCCGGCCGGACAGGTCTATGTCACCGACTCCCAGCTGGGCAGGTTGCTGACGATAGAGCCCGGATCGGATCATTTGCAGTTCCTGGGGACCGGTGCAGACCTGCGGCAGCCCACGGGCGTTATATTCGATGAGAACAGTGGACACATTTTTGTCGTTGATACGGCCGATCACAGGATCAAGGAGTTCTCCGCATCCGGTATCCTGGTCGGGCAGTTTTCCCAGCGCGGCAGCGCACCCGGGGATCTCAACTATCCCACATATTTGTGGCAGGATCGGCAGCATCGCCTGCTGGTTTCGGACTCGCTGAATTTTCGTGTTCAGCTGTTCGATACCGATGGCGGTCTCAGGGGCGGTTTCGGCAAGGTAGGTGACGGTTCCGGCAGCCTGTCACGCCCGAAAGGAGTGGCCACGGACAGTTTTGGACATGTTTATGTTGTCGATGCGATGTTTCATGCACTGCAGGTATTCGATGAAACGGGGACATTGTTGCTGAGCCTCGGTGAACAGGGGCAGGCCCCCGGTGAATTCTGGCTGCCGAACGGCCTGTTCGTCGATGCAGACAATCTGATCTATGTGGCGGATTCGCATAACCAGCGGGTCCAGGTTTTGCGCTATGTCGGAGCCGCGCCATGAAATACCGGTTGCGATACCTGCTGGTTGCCATCCTGCTGCTGGGCGCAGCCGATTCACTGCTGGCCGGGGTAGCCGACACGCGCCATAACCTGTCGATCTCCGGGCCGGGAACCACGAAGTCCAGCCAGGAATCGCAAATCTGTATTTTCTGCCATACGCCGCACAGCGCATCGCCGGATGCGCCCTTGTGGAACCGGCGGATGCCCGGTACCACCTATGTGCCCTACAGCAGCAGCACGGCGGTGGCGCAGCCGGGCCAGCCAACCGGTGCATCCATCCTGTGCCTGAGTTGTCATGACGGCACGATCGCACTGGGTGAGGTGCTGAGCCGTACTACACCGATTCCGATGGCGGGCGGCATCACGACCATGCCGGCCGGCGCAGGGCTGATTGGTACGGACCTTTCGCATGACCATCCGGTTTCCTTTGACTATTCGAGCAGCCTGGCGAGCCAGAACGGCGAACTTGCAGACCCTTCCACGCTACAGCCGGAGATCAAGCTGGATGCCGCCGGTCAGCTGCAGTGTACGGCGTGTCACGATGCACATAACGATACCTACGGGAATTTTCTGGTCTGGCCAAACACTGCTTCGGCGCTGTGTATTTCATGTCATCAGAAAGATGGCTGGCAGCAGGCCGCACACAGTACCTCCACGGCAGCCTGGAACGGACAGCAGCCCGACCCGTGGCCGTTACGCGATTGGTCCATCGTTGCGGATAACGCCTGTGAGAGCTGCCATTTGCCGCATCTGTCTGCCGGCGGTCCCCGCCTGCTGCTGTACGCCGACGAG
>JAJRXW010000093.1 GCA_024276095.1 Gammaproteobacteria bacterium | reverse complement strand
TCCTTGCAGCAGGAAACCACACGTGTCGATTTTTACGTTCTGGAAACCGGCGAACCGTCGGCCCGGTTACGCTATGCCTGCAAGCTGGCGGAAAAAGCCTATAAACTCGGCCATGCCATTCATCTGCGCACCAATTCCGGTGCCGAGGCCACGGCGCTGGATAATCTTTTGTGGACATTCCGGGACGGCAGTTTTGTCCCTCATGAACTTTGCGCATCTGGCAAAAACAGCCAGCCCGTTTCCCCGGTTACCATTGGTCACGGGGACCAACCGCCGCCGCCGGGCGACGTTCTGATCGCCCTGACCGACACCATCCCTGCCTTTTTCGACCAGTACCAGAGGATCGCCGAAATCCTCGACGGCTCGCCCGCATGCAGGCAACTGGGGCGCGAACGGTACCGGATATACAAAGACAGCGGCTACGAGCCCATCACGCACAAGATCGGATAAGCCATGAGCAAAGACGAAACCCCCACGCTGACCGAAGCGGTCGGCAGACAACCGGTTGTACAGCATGAGGACTCCCCCGCCATGCAGGGAATCAGCGCCGCGGAAATCGCGGAACTGCAAACGGAAATTTCGGCGGGCTGCTTCGAACTTGTCGACCGATTGATGCACAATGCGTTCCGGGAAATGGAAGCGACACTTTTCGATGACGTCGTAAACAGGCTGAAAAGCCAGCTTCCGGACATGATCGATGAAATCCTGACAGCGCGGCTCGATCAGGATGCCGAAGGCAACGAAGGACAGTAAGCCAACCGTGGAAATGGAAAAAACATACCAGCCGGCCGATATTGAAAATCGCTGCTACGAAAACTGGGAAGCGTCCGGATTCTTTGCCCCGACAGGCAAAGGCAAGCCCTACTGCATCATGATTCCCCCGCCCAATGTCACCGGCACATTGCACATGGGGCACGCTTTCCAGCACACCATCATGGATGCCCTCACCCGCTATCACCGAATGCAGGGGCACAATGCCCTGTGGCAGCCGGGCACGGACCATGCCGGCATTGCGACACAAATGGTGGTCGAAAGACAGCTGGAAGAGGCGGGCCAGACACGCACCGGTCTCGGGCGCGAGGCTTTTCTCGAAAAAGTCTGGGAATGGAAAAACCATTCCGGGAATACGATCTCCAGGCAGATGCGGCGCATGGGCGACTCGGTGGACTGGTCACGCGAGCGTTTTACGATGGACGAGGGGCTCTCCCGGGCGGTCACCGAAGTCTTTGTGCGGCTCTATGAAGAGGGGCTGATTTACCGCGGCACAAGACTGGTCAACTGGGACCCGGTGCTGCACACGGCAGTATCCGATCTCGAGGTCATATCCAAAGAAGAGGACGGGCACCTGTGGCATTTCCGGTATCCGCTGACAAGCGGCGACGGTTACCTTGTCGTGGCAACCACCCGGCCTGAAACCATGCTGGGCGATACGGCCGTCGCTGTTCACCCGGACGACGAGCGATATCGGCAGCTGGTCGGACAAACCGTTCGACTACCGCTGGCGGATCGCGAGATTCCCATCATTGCCGACGACTATGTCGATCCGGAATTCGGCACCGGCTGCGTCAAGATTACGCCGGCCCATGATTTCAACGACTACGAGATCGGGCTGCGCCACAAGCTGCCGCAGATCAATATTTTTACCGAAGGAGCATCGATCAGTCAGAACGCGCCCCGGCCATACCAGGGACTGGACCGCACCGAAGCACGGCGACGGGTCGTCGCGGATCTCGACAAACTGGGTTTGCTGGAAGGCATCGACGACCACAAGCTGATGGTGCCGCGCGGCGATCGCAGCGGAGAAATCATCGAGCCTTTCCTCACCGACCAGTGGTTCGTCAAGGCCACCGAACTGGCCGGCCCGGCAATCGAAGCCGTCGAGTCGGGACAGATTCGTTTCGTTCCGGAAAACTGGTCCAAAACCTATTTCGAATGGATGCACAACATCCAGGACTGGTGTATCAGCAGGCAGCTCTGGTGGGGACACCGCATCCCGGCCTGGTTCGACGCAGCGGGCAATGTATATGTGGGACACGACGAGGCCGATGCCCGCGCCCGGCATAGCCTCGACGACACGATTCCGCTGCACCAGGACGAGGATGTGCTCGACACCTGGTTTTCATCGGCACTGTGGCCGTTTTCCACATTGGGCTGGCCGGAACAAACGCCGGAGCTGAAAACCTTTTACCCGACCACGGTACTGGTGACCGGCTTCGATATCATTTTTTTCTGGGTTGCGCGCATGATCATGATGGGCCTGAAATTTACCGGTGAGGTTCCTTTCCGCGAGGTCTACATCACCGGGCTGATCCGTGACCACGACGGCCAGAAAATGTCGAAATCCAAAGGCAATGTGATCGACCCTCTCGACCTGATCGACGGAATCGAACTCGAGGCCCTGCTCGAAAAACAGACGACCGGCATGATGCAGCCGCAACTGAAGTCAAAGATCGAACGCGCGACCCGGAAACAGTTCCCCGACGGCATCCCCGAATTCGGCACCGACGCACTGCGGTTTACATTCGCAGCGCTGGCCAGCACGGGCCGTGATATCCGCTTCGATCTGAACCGGGTGGAAGGTTATCGCAACTTCTGCAACAAGCTGTGGAATGCAGCACGCTACGTATTGATGAATGTCGCCCCGGAAAACAGCACAGCCGTCCGTGTGGACGAGTACGTTCCGCTGAGCCTGCCGGACCGCTGGATCCGCTCGCGACTGGGCAAGACCATTGCCGCCGTACAGGATCACTTCGGCAACTACCGTTTCGACCTGGCGGCAAAGGCATTGTACGAATTCACCTGGAACGAATACTGCGACTGGTACCTGGAATTGTCCAAACCCGCCCTGCAGGACGACAGCCCCGAAAAGCCCGGTACGCGCCGGACACTGGCAACGGTACTGGAAGCCCTGCTGCGCTGCCTGCATCCCGTGGTGCCTTTCATTACCGAGGAAATCTGGGGCAAAGTAGCCCCCGTGGCCGGAGCATCCGGTACCAGCATCATGCTGCAGAATTTTCCTTCAGTGGATGATTTTCCTGCCGACGAACAGGCGGAAACCGAGCTTGCCTGGCTGCAGGCATTCATTCTCGGTGTCCGGCAAATACGCGGTGAAATGGATATCGCACCGAATCGCCGGTTACCGGTATTGCTCAGGGATCTTTCCGGCGACGACAAACGCTTGCTCAAAGCCCACAGCAGCAGACTGACCCAGCTCGCCCGCATTCAGTCCATCGAGATACTGGACGATGACCAGGAGCCGCCACCATCGGCGATGGCCCTGATGGGCGGCATGAAAATCCTCGTGCCCATGGCCGGGCTGATCGATGTGGAAGCGGAGCGCCAGCGGCTGGAAAAAAATCGCGATCGCGCACAGAACAACCTCGGGCGCACCCAGGGAAAACTCCGCAACGAGCAATTCATGGCCAACGCCCCGCCCGCCGTCGTAGACAAGGAGCGGGCCAAATCTGCGGCGCTGGAACAGGAAATAACCCAGTTAAATGAGCAGCTTGCACGGCTCGACCAATTGTAGCGAAAGCCGTCGACGGTAAATATTGGGGCCTGGTTCGCACCGAAACGGACCGCATTCAGGCAGAATAGACGTCCGTATATGACCACCTTTGGACGGAGATGGCTGACACGCTGCAACTCGTGACGGAAAAAGACCGGCTGGACCAGGCACAAAACCTGGCAGAGCAGGTAACCCGTCAAATCAACCGCATCATTCTTGGCAAGGATCGGGAAATCAATCTGGCATTCGCCTGCCTGCTGGCACGCGGACATCTGCTGATCGAAGACGTACCCGGGGTCGGCAAAACGCTGCTGGCACGGTCGCTGGCTGCCGCGCTTGGGTTCGGTTTTCGCCGTATCCAGTTCACCAGCGACATGGTACCCGCCGATGTCATCGGTGTGTCGGTGTTTGAGCAGACCAGTGGTTCATTCCGCTTTCACCCCGGCCCGCTGTTTTCGCAACTCGTCCTGGCGGATGAGGTCAACCGGGCTACGCCGAAAGCCCAAAGCGCCCTGCTCGAAGCCATGGAAGAGCACCAGGTGACTGCGGACGGCGACACTTATGAACTGCCGAAACCGTTCTTCGTCGTTGCCACGCAAAACCCGGTGCACCAGGTCGGTACTTTCCCGTTACCGGAGTCACAACTCGACCGGTTCCTGATGCGCATTGGCCTGGGCTACCCGGACGAACAGCATGAGCGCATGCTGCTCAACGGCGATGAGCGGCTGCGCGCAATCGAAACGGTCATCCCGGCACCGGTCATCGACCATGACCAGTTCGCCAATCTGCAGATCACCGCGGATGCCGTTCACGTATCAGAAGCCATTCTTGACTATATTCAGGCCCTGGTTCGCTTTACCCGCCAGTGCGCAGACTTCGAACTCGGGCTTTCACCGCGCAGCGCAATCGATCTCGTTGCCGCCACGCGCTGCTGGGCGATGCTCAACGGGCATCCGGGCGTTCGTCCCGAGGATGTGCAAACGGTTTTTCCGGCCGTAGCCGGGCACCGGCTGCGCGCCGCCAATGACACCAGCTGGCTCGACCGGGACATCGCCGGGTTTGTCCTCGAGTCCGTGGCTGTACCCTAGTTCCCGGCAGGTCTGCCATGGTTCCGGCCTGGTCGTCCCCCGGTTAGCCCTGCCTGCATGTAATGGCTTTTATCGGCGACACGCGTGACCAGACGCTGAAAAAAAACCGGCCGTGGCGTGCTGCCGCCGACCGGCTGGGTGTGCAACTCAGGCGCTGGGCGCAAAACCGGCAGGGAACGGACCCGCATACGCTGCAACTTCACAGCCGGCGAATTTATATTCTGCCGACGGCTGCAGGAGTGGTGTTCGCGATCATCGTATTCACGATGCTGATCGGATCAATGAACTACAACAACAACCTGGGGTTCACACTGACGTTCCTGCTGGTATCCATCGCCATCATCAGTATTCACCACTGTCATCGCAACCTGGCCGGAGTCAGGCTGCAGTTCCAGGGCGTGAAACCGGTATTTTCCGGGGAGAAACTGCTGTTTCGTTTCATGCTGGAAAACGGCAGCGCCTGCGCCCGCTGGCAACTGCACTTTGCCTGGGATGGATACTCCGGTTTCTGCATCGACCTGGATCGAAACGGCCATGCCAGCGTTGAAATCCCGCTGCAAACGTCCCGCCGCGGAATCCTGATTGCCCCCAGGCTGCAGCTGAGTACCCGCTTCCCTTTTGGCCTGTTGCGGGCATGGGCATGGATCAACATGGACCTGCAGGGGCTGGTTTACCCGACACCCGCCAGGCGGGCGACCATCCGGTTCACTGGTGAAGGCAAAGACCAGCAGGGCGGTTTCCTGGCCGAAGGTGTCGATGACTTCCACGGCTTGCGGGACTATCGCCGCGGCGATCCGCCACGCCGGATCGCCTGGAAAGCCCTCGCGCACAGCGGTGAACTCATGGTCAAGGAATACCGCAGCGGAACCGCACCGCAACAGTGGCTGGACTGGGATCTGCTGGCGCCTGCCGATACCGAAACGCGGCTGTCGCTGCTGGCGCGGCTGATCCTCGATGCCAAAGCAGCACAAACTGCGTTCGGCCTGCGCCTCCCCGGAAAGACCATTCCGCCCGTTGCAGGCGATAGCCAGGTACACCGCTGTCTGCGCGCCCTGGCGCGCCATGAAGACCGGAAAATCGCTGCGGAATCGCCATGAACGAACCGTCAGACAGCACGCTCGCCATTCGCCGTTACGGCAACGATCCGCAGATGATCAGCACCGCCAGCGGCCAGCTGGCCTGGGTCATTCTGGCCGTAGTGGTTGCCGGCATGCCGCACCTGCTGGCGGTACAGCCGTGGGTACCGGTTCTGCTGGCAACGATCAGTATCTGGCGCTTCATGGCAACCATACGGGGCTGGAAACTACCCGGTGCGTGGGTGCGGATCCCGCTGACGGTGCTGGGCTTCCTGGCAGTCCTGGTTTCCTATCGGCGCATCTCGGGCGTCGATGCGGGTTCCGCTTTATTGCTGGTCATGATCGCACTGAAGCTTATCGAGACCCGCCGGGAACGAGACCGCAGAATCATCATATTCATATGCTATTTTCTGCTGTTTGCCGGGTTTTTGCGCGACCAGCCCATCTGGGCGATGGTCTACCTGCCTGTTTCCATACTGGTCACGACGACGGCACTGATGCAAAACTGCCGCTTCGGTCCGCTGATCGGCCCCGGGCGCAGCCTGATGATGACAGGCCGCCTGATACTTCAGGCCATTCCGTTAATGCTGATCCTGTTTTTTCTGTTCCCGAGAATTCCCGGGCCATTCTGGGCGCTGCCCCAACCGGGTGGCAGCGGTATCAGCGGACTGAGCGAACAGATGAGTCCCGGCGATATCACCCAGCTGGGCCTGTCCGACGAAGTGGCTTTTCGTGTGCGCTTCGATGGCCCGGTCCCGGCCGCACGGGAGCTCTACTGGCGCGGCCCGGTACTCAGCAACTTTGACGGCCGCAGCTGGTCGATGCGAGCACCCGTACCCCGCAAGCAGCCGCCGGTATCGGCAAGCGGCGCACATGCTGCCTATCGCTACGACCTTACGCTGGAACCCAACGGCCGCCGCTGGCTGCTGGCACTCGAGACCCCTGCCGCCTGGTCAGCCCCGCGGGCTTTTCTCAGCGCCGATTACCAGCTGCTTCGATCCAGCCCGGTCACGCAGCGCATCTCGTATCGAGGCCAGTCGTACATGACCGGCCGGACTCCGGCCGACCGGCCCCCGACGGCTTTTTCAGACGTCCGTGTCCTGCCCGCCAACAGCAACCCCCGTGCCCGGGCGCTGGCAGCGGAAATGCGGGCCCAGGCAGCAAACGACAGCGACTACCTGCTGGCAGTACTCGGCATGTTCCGTCAGCAGCCTTATTTCTACACACTAACGCCCCCGCGTCTTGGCCAGCAGGCCGTCGACGAGTTTCTGTTCGATACGCGCGCGGGATTCTGCGAGCACTACGCCTCAGCCTTCGCGGTACTGGCGCGCGCCGCCGGTTTGCCGGCGCGGGTGGTGACCGGGTATCAGGGCGCGGAATTCAACCCGCTGGGCGAATACTGGATCGTTCGTCAGTCCAATGCCCATGCCTGGACAGAGGTCTGGCTGAACGACACCTG
>JAJRXW010000092.1 GCA_024276095.1 Gammaproteobacteria bacterium | reverse complement strand
GGCGCCGGTGTTTTTCCGCTACCGCGTGAAAGCCTGGCGGGAAGACCGCATCGAACTGCACCCGGGCGCGCATGAAGTCGAGCGGCGACCGGAACGGTTCAATCTGAATTACCTGCCCGAAACGGTGGCGGCCTGTTTCCGCGACGCACTGGGTTGCTACAGCGCAGACCTGATCCAGGCATTTGCCACCATGTGCCGATTGACTGCCCAGGCGACTTTCCGGGACCTGGGCGAAGGCAAGAAACTGCATGTATTCGACCTGGTCGCCGAGATCAAGGACCTTGGCGGCATTGACGATGCGACTTTCAACGTGGTGCGCCGGGTAATTTTCGACAGCGAACTTGAAAAAGACGCCCTGCCCCCCACCATCGATCGCGTTCAGGCTGCAGTGCTGCTGGAGACGATGAAAGACATGCTGTACCAAGTCTATATACGCGGCAACAAGCTCAGGCAGGCGCTGCGCATGCGGCAGTATTTTGCCGAACAGGAAGAGCTTTCTTCGGATCTCGACTCGCTGCAACTTTCGGCCAACAGCAGCTAGCCAACAGCGGCTGGTCAGACCCGGTTTTACCCCACCCAGACCCGGGCATTGCGAAACAGCCGCATCCACGGCCCGTCCTCATCCCACTCACCCGGATGCCACGAGTGCTGTACCGTCCGGAACACCCGCTCGGGATGCGGCATCATGATCGTGACCCGGCCGTCCGCGGAACAGAACCCGGCAACGCCCCCGGGCGATCCGTTGGGATTGGCGGGATAGCTGTCTGCAGGATTCCCGCGGTTATCGACGTAGCGGATGGCCACCCTCGCCTGCTCTGTGGCGGCAGAAAGATCCCGATCCCGGGCGAATTCCGCCCGTCCTTCTCCGTGAGAAGTCGCGATCAGCAAGCGGCTGCCGGCCATGTCCTTGAGAAATATCGAGGGTGACTCGAGCACTTCGACAAGACTCAGGCGTGCTTCGTATTGTTCGGAAAGGTTGCCAACGAATTTTGGCCAGTGCTCGGTACCGGGAATAATCGACTGGAGGTTGGCCAGCATCTGGCAGCCGTTACACACCCCCAGGGCAAACGTCCCGGAGCGCCGGAAATATTCCTCGAACCGGTCCCGCACCGGCGCATTGAACAGGATCGACTTGGCCCAGCCGCCGCCTGCGCCGAGCACATCGCCGTAGGAAAACCCGCCACAGGCGACCAGGCCGGTAAACTCATCCAGGCCGCGGCGGTTTTCAAGCAGATCCGACATATGTACATCGACCGGTGTGAATCCGGCCCGATGGAACGCGGCGGCCATTTCAGTATGGCTGTTCACTCCCTGCTCCCGGAGGATGGCCACTTTCGGCCGCACTCCGGTGGCAATGAAAGGCGCTGCGGGATCGTGTCCGGGATCGAAAGCAGCCATTGGACTCAGGCCCGGATCGTTGCTGTCGGCAATTGTGTCGAATGCCTGCCGGGCGGTCTCGGGGTTATCGCGCAGCGACTGCATTCGGTAGCTGACCGTGGACCAGATACGATGAAATTCGGTCCGTGATATTTCCAGGCAGACAGACTGACCCCGCCGAACCCGCAGTTGATCGCCGGAGCTGACACCGCCCAGATCATAGGCCAGGTCTGCCAGACCATGTCCGGCAAGGATGGTATCAACCGCCCTGATATCGGTCTCCCGAATCTGCACGACCGCGCCGAGTTCCTCGCTGAACAGGGCCCCCGCCAGCCCCTCGTTGCCTGCATCGTCCCGTATGACACCGTCGATATCGACATCGAAAGCGCCCCGCCCGGCAAAAGCCATTTCCAGCAGGCTCGCAAACAGGCCGCCATCGGAACGATCATGATAGGCCAGCAGCAAATCCTGTCGCCGCAGTTCCTGGATACACTCGAAAAACCCGGACAACAGACCGGCATCGGCAACGTCCGGCACCGCGCCACCGCGAATATCGAACACCTGCGACAGGCATGAGCCACCCAGCCTGTTCCGCCCCGCGCCCAGATCGATCAGTAACAGCCGGGAACCTTCGACAGGCTGCAGCTGCGGTGTGAGTGTCCGGCGGATATCGTCAACCGGCGCGAAAGCCGAAACAATCAACGAGACCGGCGAAACCACGGCTCTCGATGTACTGCCTTCCTGCCAGCGCGTTTGCATCGACAGGGAATCCTTGCCGACCGGAATGGCGATGCGCAATGCACGGCAAAGCGCTGAAATCGCACTGACGGTATCGAACAGGGCCTCGTCTTCGCCGGGTGCGCCGCTGGCAGCCATCCAGTTGGCCGACAGCCGGATGCTGGCAACATCGGGCACGGCCGCAGCGGCGATATTGGTCAGCGCCTCACCCACCGCCATCCTGCCGGATGCGGGAGCGTCGATCACCGCAATCGGCGTCCGTTCGCCCATCGCCATTGCCTCGCCTGCATAGCCTTCAAAACCCAGCGCGGTGACAGCGACATCGCTGACCGGTACCTGCCACGGACCCACCAGCTGGTCTCGGGCAACCATGCCGCCAACCGTCCGGTCGCCGATATGAATCAGGAACGATTTATCCGCGACAGCCGGCAAACGCATCACCCGCCGGCAGGCCTCCTCGATCTCTATTGCGCTGAAATCGGCCTCGACCGGTTCGGCAACAGTGCGCTGAATCCGCATCACCGTGGCGGGCGCTTTACCGAGCAAAATATCCAGAGGTATATCGACCGGACGATCGTCCGCATGTGCATCCGTGACCACCAGTTGCCCGCTGTCATCGATGCTGCCCAGGACCGCATAGGGGCAGCGTTCTCTGGCACATGCAGCATCGAACCAGTCCCGGTCCCGCGGATCGATGGCCAGCACATAGCGCTCCTGCGCTTCGTTACACCAGATTTCCAGCGGCGACATGCCCGGTTCCAGGTTCGGGACTTCGCGCAGTTCCAGCCGCGCACCCCGGTGGCTGTGATCCACCAGTTCAGGAATGGCATTGGACAGGCCGCCTGCGCCGACATCGTGAATAATCAGGATCGGGTTCGACCGGCCGGCGGTTTGCCCGGCAGCCATGCACCGATCGATGACCTGTTGAGCCCGCCGCTGCATTTCAGGATTGCCCCGCTGCACGGAAGCGAAATCGAGATCCTCGCTGCTCGACCCGCTGCCGACAGACGATGCCGCACCGCCGCCCAGGCCGATCAGCATGGCCGGACCGCCGAGTACGATGATCAGCGAGCCCACCGGTACCTCGCCCTTGAGCACGTCTTCACTGCGAATATTGCCGAGCCCGCCGGCAATCATGATGGGTTTGTGATAACCGCGGGCAACCGCCTGACCGTCGACGCCCGGCTGCTCGAAGGTACGAAAATAGCCGGCGATATTCGGGCGCCCGAATTCATTATTGAATGCAGCGCCGCCAATCGGGCCTTCAAGCATGATCTGCAATGGCGAGGCAATGCGCCCGGGTTTGCCGATGCTGTGCTCCCACGGCTGTTCATCCCCGGGCAATCTCAGGTGCGATGTCGTGTAACCGGTCAGGCCGGCTTTCGGCCGCCCGCCAAGACCGGTGGCACCTTCATCGCGGATTTCCCCTCCGGACCCGGTAGCGGCACCGGGAAACGGCGAAATCGCGGTGGGATGATTGTGCGTTTCGACCTTGATCAGGGTATGGACCGGCTCGCGATATAAATCGTAGTCGCCGGTTTCAGCGTGGCTGACGATGCGCGCTGCTTCCCGGCCTTCGAATACCGCGCAGTTATCGCTGTAGGCGCTCAGGACCCCGTCGGGGCTGGCAGCATGCGTCGAGCGAATCATGGCAAACAGACTGAGTTCCTGTTGCTCACCGTCAATGATCCATTGCGCATTGAATATCTTGTGGCGACAGTGTTCCGAATTGGCCTGGGCGAACATCATCAGTTCGGCATCGGAGGGATCGCGGCCCAGTTCGCCAAACTTCTCCACAAGATAGTCGATTTCATCCCCGGACAAGGCCAGGCCGTAGGCCTGGTTGGCAGACTCCAGCGCCTGCCGGCCCTCGTTGAGCAACGGGATGTACTGCAAACCGGCCGGTGGATGGTGAGTGAATACGTCTTCCGCCCTGACACAAGACAGCAGCACGGTCTCGGTCATCCGGTCATGCAGGCGGTCTCCGAGTTCCGCCATCTGCTGATCGTCCATGCGCCGGGCGCAGCTGAGCGAATAGGAGATTCCCCTTTCGATGCGGCGCACCGAACTCAGGCCGCAGATACGCGCGATATCGGTGGCTTTGCTCGACCACGGGGAGATCGTCCCGGTCCGCGGCACGATATAGATCAGTTGTTGCGCGTCATCCGGCTGCGGGTCGGGTACTGCTGCCCCGAGCAACTCATCGAGAACAGCCCGGTCCGGCTGCGTTAACGATGACTCCAGATCGATAAAGTAGACAAACCGGGCTGTCAGCCCGGGCGCACCGGGCAAACGATCGCGCAGCTTTTCCAGCCGGAAAGCGGAAAATGCGGGTGGCCCGGGAATTTGCAGCATCGAGGCAGGTTACTTGCCGGATTCCGGTCCCTTGCCAGGTGTGTAAACCGGCATGGGAAACTGGGAGATATTGCCCTGCTCAATTGCGCTGATCTTGCTGACGCCGTGTTTTTCGACTTCATCGATCCGCATCACGGCATGCATCGGAATATAGGTGCGTTTGACACCGGAGAATTCCGACTTGATTTTCTCCTCGGAAGGATCGACCACCACGGTCGAACGCTCGCCGAATACCAGCTGTTCGACCTCGATAAAGCCGAACAGCTCGCCCTGCGAAACGCTCCGGGCAAAAATCTCGTAGACCTTGCCCTGATTCATGAAAATCACTTTGTAGATATGCCGTGACGACACCGGTTTCACCAGGCTGCAGATCGGTAGGGGCGCGCATTATAGCGCAGCGGCCTGCCGGCTGTAATACCGGTGTGCCATGGCGATGTGCCCTGTCCCGACAGGAGGGGGTTGGCGCGTAGTGGCCCGGTCTCGGGGCAGGCGGGGGCGGGATGCCCGTGCCGGGACCCGCCGTGAACCCATCCATGGGGGCTTGCGTCCCGCGTCCATGCGGGACACAGTCCCGGCACGGGCATCCCGCCCCCGCCTGCCCCGAGACCGGGCCACTACGCGCCAACCCCCTCCTGTCGG
>JAJRXW010000091.1 GCA_024276095.1 Gammaproteobacteria bacterium | reverse complement strand
GTTCGTCGAATTCAGCGCCCCGGACGTCACCGTGCTGGACACCGTATTCCGCCAGCTTGGTTTTCTGCCGGTGGCGAGTCACCGGTCCAAGGATGTCACGCTGTATCGGCAGGGGCGGATCAATTTTATTGTCAATAACGAGCCCGACGGCTATGCCGGGTTTCTTGCCGAGGAGCATGGTCCCGGCGCGTGTGGCCTGGCTTTCCGCGTTCATGATTCCCACCGGGCCTATGACCGGGCAATTGAACTGGGGGCCCAGCCCCTGGAAATTCCGACCGGGCCGATGGAACTGAAATTGCCGGCAATCAAGGGTATCGGCGGCGCGCCGCTTTACCTGATCGATCGCTATGCGGAAGGAAACAGTATCTACGACATCGATTTTGGTTACCTGCCCGATGTGGCGCATTATCCCGAGGGGTGCCTGCTCCAGGAGATCGATCACCTGACCCATAATGTTTACCGCGGGCGGATGGACTACTGGGCAGGGTTCTATGAGCGCCTGTTCGGTTTCAGGGAGATTCGCTATTTTGACATCAAGGGGCAGAAAACGGGCCTGCTGTCACGGGCGATGTCCGCGCCCGACGGGAAAATACGGATTCCGCTGAACGAGGAGGCGGCCGGCGGTTCCGGCCAGATTGAAGAATTTCTGATGGCATACAATGGTGAAGGTATTCAGCATATTGCGCTGAGCACGGATGATATTTTCGCCACCTGGGATCGCCTCAATGCCAACGGCATGCCGTTCATGACGCCGCCACCGGACGTCTATTACGAAATGCTGGAAGAACGCCTGCCGGGCCATGGCCAGCCCGTCGAACAGATGCAGCAGCGCGGTATCCTGCTGGACGGCACCACGGATGGAGAGGTCAAGCTGTTGTTGCAGATTTTCTCGGAGACTTTGTTGGGCCCGGTATTCTTTGAGATCATTCAGCGCAAACGAGACGAGGGTTTCGGGGAAGGAAACTTCAAGGCATTGTTCGAGTCGATCGAGCGCGACCAGATTCGCCGCGGCGTACTTTGAATTCCGCAGCGGGTGAGTCGCGGTAATGCCCCACACCCGCGATGTGCCCATGGGCCCCCAAAGCTGCGGATGCGCGGCAGTATATCCGGCTGTAACAACATTTTCGGCGCCATCGACCAGGCGGGTCAGGGCTCAATAATATCCAGGTCGTCCGGGAAGGAGACGGGCCCCGCATAATTTTCCCTGATCATTCGCAGGGTTTCTTTTTTGCGGTCAATGCTGCGTTTCATCAGATGTGTCAGCAGCAGCTGTTTTACACGGGCCTGGGCTGCCAGTTTGCCGATGTAACCGGGTTTCATATGCAGTAACCGGCCCACGCCTGTTTCGTCTTCGGCAATGGCATTGTGCGCAACCAGGATGTCGGAGTCCCGGGCCAGGCCAGGCATGGTTTCGTACCGGCCGCTCATATCGCCGGTGAAGCCGATGACGCAACCCGCCAGTTCCACGCGATAGGCCAGGGCAGGCAATACTCCATGGTGTACGGCAGCCGTGGTGACGCTGATCTGGTTATCCGCGTATATTTTCCGCTCGTCCGGGTTTTCATGCGATGACTCGATGCTGTGTGCCCGGATCTTGTAACTGCTGACCGCCGCGGGATCGACAAACAGGTTCAGGTAGGGGTAAACGCCGGATCGTTGTCCAAACAGGCGCTGAACGAACTGCTCTGCAGACGGCAGATACTCGTTACCGCCGGGTCCGAATAGTTGCAGATCTTCCGTGCGGTCGGTGAAAAAGCCGCCTTTGACATAGGCAGGGAAACCGGAACTGTGATCGACATGAAAATGTGTGAAAAGAAATACCCTAAGGTCTTCATAGTTCGCGCCGGACTGCCCGAAATTCCGGACGCTGCCCGGGCCGGCATCCACCACGAGCCGGGCCTTGCCATCCAGCCACAGAAGATAGCTGGTGGAGGCCCGGGCGTCCCATAACGCCGGCCCGCGGGTGCCGAGCATCTGCAGGCTGACCCGGCCAGCCTGGCATTGCTGCGCGAAAGCGGCCGGTGCGAAAAGTGCCAGTATGGACAGGATCAGTCCGCCTGATATGACTCGTTTCATTTCTGTTCCCGATCGTCCGGAGGAAAACGACGCATTCTTGCCCAACAGGCCATCATCAGCCAGAGCACGGTGAAATACGACAGCGCCCCGCCGCAACCATGCCCGCCTGATATGGTTACCTGCGTTGGCCCGATGACATCGTACGACACATCTTCCAGCTGCAGAAAGCTTAAAGCGGCCGATTCTGCCGGGCCGTATGATATCACCAGCTCGTCGTACACAGCGTCATAGACTTCGATCAGTACATCGTAGTCGCCCGGCAGGTAGCCCGATACGAGTTCCGTTTCTATCTCGTAGTCATCCGACCCGGATGTTCCGAACACCGTAAATACTTCACTTTCGTAGTAGAGCGACCACGGCTCGTCAGGCCGGGCCAGGTACAGGTTTACATAGACATCGGCTGCCGAAAAATAGGTATCGATATCGAAATAGACGCGCAGGTAGGTGTAGTAGCCATCGCCGTCAAAATCATCGAACAGTTCCGTATCGGCAGCGTAGATCCAGTAGTCGCAACACTGGATGCCGTCTTGCAGCAGTGCTGATTGCGAACGCTGTTTTTTCGGCGTTACGCCCGGTGGCAGGCGAAAATCGGTCAGGGTTTCCGGGTTTCGCCTGCCGTCGCCGGGCAGTTTTTCCAGGTACCCGGCGGCGGACCGGCTCTGCTGCGTCGCTTCCCCGGCCCAGCCGGTATTGCTGATCCCAAAGACCAGGGAGAGCCCCAGCAGGGTAGCGATATGCGCACGTTTGAACCGTGGTTTCATCTCAGCCTCCTTTAGCGCCCGGCGGCGCGATGCCTGGTGACCATTTGAACGGATCGCCGCTGAACCTGCGCTGAACCGCAGCGCCCGGAGCGTCAAAAATGTGGCCTGTGCCCGGTATTGCCCCCCTTGGCTTAAGTCTCACTTAAGGTTGGCCCGCTATATTTCAGGCTCGAAAGGCTATCGCATCTCAAGGAAATCGAAGCAAAATGGATTTTGTTCAGCCAATCGCAGAATTTCCCGCAGCCGGACGCCTGGCTCCGGCTCACAAGGTGTTGCAACGCTTTGTCAGGCCGCGGCCGGTGTTTGCACTGCATACCGTGGATTCCCCGCAACGGGCCGGTCTTGAGGCCTATATCGCCGAGCAGTTCGATGCGGCCTACCACGCCCGAATCACCGGATACCTGCCGCTCTTGCTGAGCATGCAGTGCCAGGGCCGATACAGTGCGGTGGCGGGCCTGCGGCCGGCTACCGACGGCCCCTTGTTCATCGAGCGCTACCTGGACCGGCCGATCGAGGCGGAACTGGCGGCACGCTCCGATACGCCTGTCGCGCGGCGTGACATCTTTGAGGTCGGCAACCTGGTTGCGACCCATCGTGGCGTAAGCCAGCTTTTTTTCGCGATTCTTGCGGCGGTTGCGCATCGGGCCGAGGTCCGCTGGGCGGTGTTTTCAGCCACCGACAAAGTTGCCCGAATTATCCGCAAAATGAATTTTATTGCCTATCCACTGGCCAAGTCCGATCCGGCCCGGCTGGGCGATGAGGCCGGCCAATGGGGCCGTTACTACGATACCGGGCCGGTGGTTCTGGCGGTGGATGTCGAGGCTACGGTCGCCAGGCTCCGCGAGTCTTTGCTGGCGGATGCGGCGATGTCGCTGTTCGGCAGGACGATCCGGGATCTGGCCCGGCGCCTGCGGACTGCCAACAGCCGATGAACGGTCTGTGGTCCAGCCTGCAGGGGCGCGCTCAGGCGACTCCCGATGAACCGCTGATCGAAACCGGCGAGCGCACGGTGACGGCTGCGGAGCTGGTGAAATCGGTTGCTGCGCTGGCATCTTTCCTGCGTGCATCGGGCATCGACCGGCTGGCGCTGGTGGCACGGAATTCACCCGACTGGGTAATCGCGGACCTGGCCTGCCAGCAGGCAGGAATTTGTGAACTCACACTTCCGGATTATTTTTCTGACAGCCAACTGCAATTCAGCATCGATCGTGCCGGCGCGCAGGCCATACTGACCGACGATGCCGCGCGCCTGCAAGGCATTGTCGAAACGCAGCCGATCCATATCGATATGGAGGGCCTGTCCCTGCATCGCATCGTTGGGCAGCAGCGAGAGCCGGTCCCGGACAATACGCAGAAAATAACCTTTACTTCAGGTTCCACCGGTGAGCCGCGCGGCGTTTGCCTGTCCAGCGAGCAGCAGTTCAATGTAGCGCGCTCGCTGGTCGGCGTATCGCCGGTGAAAAGCCCGCGCCATCTTTGTCTGCTGCCGCTGAGCACTTTGCTCGAAAATATCGGCGGAGTGTATTACCCGTTGCTGGCTGAAGGTACGGTCGTTCTTCCTCCATCGCACCAGACCGGTTTTTCCGGCAGCTCCAGTCTGGATATTCTGAAAATGTTGCACGCGATTGACCTGCACCAGCCCACCAGTTTTATTCTGATCCCCCAAATGCTGGTGGCGCTGGTTGCAGCTTTGTCCGAGGGCTGGCGTGTTCCGGATTCGGTCGAGTTTGTCGCCGTGGGCGGCGGCAGGGTTGCGCCCGATATGGTCAGCCAGGCCCGGGCATACGGACTGCCGGTCTTCGAGGGCTACGGTCTTTCCGAAACAGGATCGGTGGCCTGTCTGAATATGCCGGGCCATGTGGTGCCGGGCAGTGTGGGCAGGCCGTTGCCGCATGCCCGCGTGAGCCTGGAACACGGTGAAGTGACGATTCGCGGCAACACGTTCCTGGGTTACCTGGACGACCCGGCGGGCTGGTATCCGGATGTCGTTCGAACCGGCGATCTGGGTCATTTCGATGAAAACGGCAATCTCCATATCAGCGGGCGCCGCAAGAATGTCCTGATTTCCGATTTCGGCCGCAACATCAGTCCGGAGTGGGTGGAAAGCCTGCTGCTGAGCGATCACCGCCTGTCGCAATGTGTCGTGTTCGGCGATGCGCGGCCTTGGTGTACGGCCCTGATTGCGCCCGCAGACCCTGATTTTTCGGATCGCGATATCCAGGCCTGCGTCGATCGTGCCAACCAGCAACTGCCGGACTATGCACGCATCCAGCGCTGGCACCGGCTGGTTCAGCCTTTGTCTTTTGACGGCGGGCTGATGACCAGCAACGGGCGCCCGCGGCGCAAACTGATTGAAAAGCACTATACCCATATCATCGACTCTCTTTACTGCGATTCTTCGACAGGAGCCCGCCATGACGTTCTTTGATGTATTGCAGGCCTCTACTGAAACCGAACGAAAGGCTCTGCACGCGATACCGCTGATCCAGCGGGCGCTGGAGGGCCGGATCGATCTTCCGGTTTACGTGGATTTTCTTTACCAGGCCTATCACCATGTCAGGCACACTGTGCCTTTGCTGATGGCTGCAGGTGCCCGCATTCCTGCCGACAAGGAATGGCTGCGGCGAGCGATTGCCGAATATATCGAAGAGGAAATTGGCCACGAGCAATGGATTCTGAACGATATTGCCGCGTGTGGTTACGATCGGGAGGCGGCCCGGTGCAGCCAGCCAGGCCTGCCTGTCGAACTGATGGTGGCCTATGCATATGACACCATCAACAGAATCAGTCCGCTGGGGCTTTTTGGCATGGTGTGGGTTCTGGAGGGCACCAGCGTTGCCATCGCAAGTGCCGTTGCCGAGCGTGTTCAAAAGACGCTCGATCTGCCCAACGATGCCTTTAGCTACCTGTCCTCCCACGGCACACTGGATCGGGAGCATATCGAGTTTTTCGAAGGCCTGATGAACAGTATCGATGATCCGGCGGATCAGGCGGTAATCGTTCATGCCGCCCGGGCGTTCTACAGGCTGTACGGCGATGTCCTGTGGAGTATCGAGGCGGCGGAGCTGGATGATCGGGAACCGGCCGGCCGGGGAGTGAACTGTCATGCAGCTTGAGAACAAAACCATCGTTCTGACGGGTGCTGCCGGTGGCATGGGCAGGGCCATCGCTGTAGCACTGGATAAGGCAGGGGCACGTCTGCTGCTTACCGACCTCGCAGCCGACAGGTTACAGGATCTGCAATGCGAGCTTGGCGGTTGTCACCAGGTCGTGGCAGCCGACCTAGGCGATGCGGCGGGTCGTGCGAAGCTGATGGATGCATGTCATCGGGTCGGGTCGGTCGATGTCCTGATCAATGCCGCCGGGATCAGTGAATTTACGATGCTCGACAGTCAGATCGCTGAGAGAATCGAAAAACAGACCACCATCAATCTCGTCGTGCCGATGATCCTGTGCAAGGAAATACTGCCTTTGCTCAGGCAGCGCCCGGAAGCAGCGATCGTCAATATCGGTTCTACGTTCGGCAGCATCGGATACCCGGGTTTTGCGGCCTATTGTGCCAACAAGTTCGGCCTGCGCGGGTTTACCGAGGCATTGCGACGCGAACTGGCCGATTCTCCGGTCAAGGTGCTTTACCTTGCTCCCCGTGCCACGCGTACTGAAATGAATTCTACAGCCGTTAACGAGATGAATCTTGAACTTGGCAACGCCATGGACAGCCCTGAAATCGTCGCTCAAGCACTGATTTCGGTACTGAAAAGCGGTGGCAAGAACCGGTTTATCGGCTGGCCGGAAAAGCTGTTCGTGCGCCTGAACGGGCTCGTGCCGGGGGTCGTCGACCGGGCCTTGCGCAGTCAACTGCCGACTATTCGGCGTTATGCCAACTCGGAGTAATAACAGGAGTGATGAAAATGAACGGGACTATGACAAAGTATCTTATCCTCATACTGTCCGGTTTCATGCTGATGTCAGTCGTCCAGGCAAGTATTGAACCCGGGAGTACTATCGAGCAGCTTCAGAAACGCTGGGCGGTAGCCAACTATCAGCTGCAGGGCAAAGAGCAGCTGGAGGCATTCGAGAATCTCAAGGGCGAGGCAGAGGCCTACGCAGCACAGCATCCGAAACTGGCTGAAGGCTGGATCTGGAGCGGAATCATCAAGTCCACCTACGCGGGCGCCAAGGGCGGGCTGGGTGCGCTCGGCCTGGCCAAGGCGGCACGATCGGATCTGGAAAGGGCACTGGAGATCGATCCCCCGGCGATGAATGGCTCGGCGTATACCAGTCTTGGTACACTGTATTTCAACGTGCCGGGCTGGCCGATCGGGTTTGGCAGCGATAAAAGAGCCCGGGAATTACTGCTGAAGGGGCTTGAGGTCAATCCGGATGGTATTGACAGTAATTATTTCTACGCGGAATTCCTGCGCAACCAGGGTGAACTCGAAGAAGCGAGAAATTACTATGCCAGGGCTCGGGAAGCAGCTCCGCGTGCCGCCCGGCCGCTGGCTGACGAAGGCAGGCAGCAGGAAATTCGCTCCGCGCTGGAAATCGTGGACAGCAAACTGAAGAAACGATAGGTACCTGATGCGGTATGTCCATATTACTCGTCGAAGACGACCCTGATCTTGCCGGCGGACTGAAGCAGGCCCTGCAGCGCGAAGGTTTTTCCGTCAATCATGTCGCGAACGGAAAAGCGGCGCTGCATACAATCGATACCGAGCCACCGGAGATTGTGATCCTCGATATCGGCCTGCCTGATATCGACGGGCTT
>JAJRXW010000090.1 GCA_024276095.1 Gammaproteobacteria bacterium | reverse complement strand
GGATCACATCTGCACAAATCACGGCAAAACGACTGCCGATGCTCATCATGACGTTGGTGTGGTAGATCGGGTTTCCCGCTGCATCTGCCGCCGAGAATGCCATCACCTCATAATCCGCCAGCCGGGCAAACTCACCCAGCGCCTCGGGATGTGTCCGGCTGGACAAAGCTGCATAGGCAACGTGATTGACCCGGTCAAGCACCAGGCTCCCGGTCCCTTCGAGGAACCGGCCCGATTGTTCAAGCGACGACAGGTCGAGCACTCTTTTGATGTAATACCCGTGACGCTCCGACAACTGCTCGATAATTTCCGGACGCCTCTCAAGCCGCCTGTTGGGCGCCTCCATCGGATACAGAATGACTGAACCATCCGCATGAAAAGAGACCCAGTTATTCGGAAAAACCGCATCGGGTTTTTCAGGTTCCGCGGTATCATCGACAACGACAGTTTCAACGCCATGGTCTTCAAGCGCACTGACCAGTCTCTCGAACTCCAGTCCCGCCATCCGGCTCAAACCGACCGAAGAGGCGGTATCCCGAGCCTGAAATGCATTGGACGCTGCTGTTTGCGGGTTGGCGCGAAACCTGTGCGGCCGTATCAGCAGCACCCGCCGGGCCGTCTGCCTTTCCATGCTGTTGACATCGGCCGGCATTGCTATTTCCCGGTGGCTCTTTGTTCAGCCATTTCCTGAATACGGCTGGCCGTTTGCCCAAACAGGTTACGCATGGTTTCTTCGTCCTGCTTGCCGCTCTCCCACCAGCCCTTGCCGATCTCCATCCCCCGGACGACGGCCGGACGATCACCGATCTGCCGGAACCATTGCTCAAGCCGGGGAAAATTCTCCAGCGACTGGCCAAACCGCTCATACGGCCGGACCCAGGGCCACGATGCAATATCGGCAATCGAATAGTCGCCGGCAAGATAATCCCGATCCTGCAGTCGCTGCTCCATGACGCCCAGCAGACGATTGTACTCATCGGCGTAGCGCGCCAATGCGTAGTCGATTTTCTCCGGTGCATAGTTCCTGAAGTGACTGAGCTGTCCGGCCATCGGGCCGAGCCCGGCCATTTGCCAGAACAGCCATTGCAGCACTTCGTATCGTTGATGCAGCTCCGATGGCATGAAACGCCCGGTTTTTTCCGCAAGGTAAGTCAGAATGGCTCCCGACTCGAATATCGACAGAGGGCCGCCCGGCGCGTCATGATCGACAATCGCCGGCATACGATTGTTCGGGCTGATCGCCAGGAATTCCGGCTCGAACTGTTCGCCTTTTCCGATATGGACCGAAATTACATTGTACGGAATACCGCACTCCTCCAGCATGATGGAAATCTTCCATCCGTTGGGGGTGGGCCAGTAGTACAGATCAATCATCTACTTCACGCTCCAGGGTATTGAAACAGCGGACCGGACCCGCAATCGATGAAGTCCTTTCAGGCCGGCGGGCCCGAGAGAAAGACAAACTCCACCTAGAAAAACATCAGGACAGAGACTACACCAAATGCTGTCGATGAAAACGGATCGGTCTGCTGACTGCCGATTCTAAGATCGAGGTAATAATCACCGCTGCCGCAAAGCGGCAATTGATAGGCGCCACTGACACTGTCGGTCTTCAGACGATCGAAAATCGACTGGTTGGCGCTGTATTCGAGGTTGACGCGCTGCCTGCCGAACCAATAATCGATGCCCGCTGCCCAGTACCAGCGGGGGAAGCTGCTGCTCAGGGTCAGCGACCGCAAACTCAGCAGCCGCAGGGCAAAAGCGAAATTCAGCTCCCGGAGACTGACATCGTAGTTATGGTTCTCTCCGGTCACGTAAAACCCCCAGTGATCATCCGGGCGAAATGCCAAACCGCCGCCCACCGCTGTCGCGCTGATGTTGCCTGCCCTTGAAATGATCCTGTCCGTGCGCGGTGCACGAAGGCTGAAAGAAAAATCGATATCGCGGTAGATCACCTTGACATCGGCCTGCCATCTGTCCCACTGGTAGGAAACCCAGCCGGTGTAATCGATCGTATCGAGAACGCTGCTGTCCCCCCACACCCCGACATCGAAACCGACTCCCCATCTCCTGTACTGGTAGCTCAGGCCACCGGTACCGTAGACAAATTCCAGGTTCCTAGGCGCCAGATCGATGCTCGAATACCCGAGCGCAAGATAAGTGGCAAAGCTCTCCGACAGCGGGATATCCACGGATGCCTGGAAGTTGCGGCCATTCTCCTGGTCGAACGAAGCATCGAGGGAAACGACTACCGGCCTTGCG